>DATNQE010000188.1:0-2625 GCA_036702895.1 Trichocoleus sp.
AACAAAGCGCACAGCCCAGGGCCCATACCCTCTGAAAAGCAGGCTACAGGAAAGGTGCACCCTAGCCTTTCAAGCATCCAGAAAAGCGAAGCCATGCCCTCCTGGTGATTGCCCAGAGGGAGCAATCTTGTGGCGCGAAACGGCTCGGGGGAGATGGCTATTCAGGAGAAGCCGCAATCGTCTACAGCCTCAAGACACTTTTCGAGAAGGCTTGCGCGTATTATCTGGCGGCACATAAATGCAACCCACAGGTTGAGCGGCAAGGCATCAGCGCTATGGGCTGCAAAATTGGCTATAGGGTTGTGGTGTGGGCTAGCAGTGGCCTACAGCTCGTCAAAGCATAGTTGGCCGACCTGTCCGCCTCCCCCCAGAATCAGGTGTGCTGGTAGGAGGGTTGAGAGGCACTGTGTACCAGCGTGAGTAGACGCTGGCGCAGGGTTTCTAGCCCCAGCCGCTGAGTGGCAGAGATAAAGAGAGCATCGGGGTAGGTTTGCTGCGCGATCGCAAGCCGCTCTGTCTCAACCTGGTCAATTTTGTTAAACACCAGCAGGGTAGGCCCGGCCATCGCGGGTAAGTCACCCAAAACCTCCTCCACGGAGGCTATTTGGCTCTCCCAGGCGTGATGAGACAGGTCCACCAGATGCACTAGGGCGGTTGCCTCAGTGACCTCCTCTAGGGTGGCGCGAAAGGCATCGACTAGCGGCGGCGGCAGGTGGTGAATAAACCCTACCGTGTCGGTCAGCAAAATGTCCTGGCGCTGCTGAGTGTCCTCATCTACTAAGCTGAGGCGGCGAGTAGTGGGGTCAAGGGTAGCAAACAGCTGGTTGGCGACGTAGACATCAGCCTGGGTCAGAATATTGAGCAGGGTTGATTTACCGGCGTTGGTATAGCCCACTAGCGCAACGACGGGGACCGACTGCTGCTCGCGCTGGTGACGCAGTCGAGCGCGGTGGGCCTGGAGTTGGTCGACCTCCTGCTGCAGTTGATTGATTCGCCGCTGAATGGTGCGTCGCTCGGTTTCTAGCTTAGTTTCTCCAGGGCCTCGGGTGCCGATACCGCCGCCCAAACGCGACATCGCTTGCCCTCGCCCCCGCAGCCGGGGCAGGAGATACTCCATCTGGGCCAGCTCTACCTGGAGCTTACCGGCCTGGGACTGAGCCCGCTGAGCAAAGATATCGAGAATAACGCCCGTGCGATCGACAACCCGCAGGCTAATTTGCTCCTCCAGGTTACGAGTTTGGGAGGCCGACAGGTCACGGTCAAACACGACCAGGTTTGCCCGGTGGGTCTGGGCGGCCACCGCAATTTCTTCTACTTTGCCCTGACCTACTACGGTCTGGGGATGCGGTTGCGATCGCTTCTGCTGCACCGTGCCTACAACCTCACCGCCCGCGCTTTCCACCAGCCGGGTTAGCTCCTCTAGCCCGTCCTCAAACCGCTCGGGGCTCATATCATCGGTTACTAGACCTACCAGCAGGACTCGGTCATGGTCAGCCTGCTCCAGCTGGAACTGGCCGGGGCTAAAGCCTGACTCCTTCAGGTCAGCCTCCCACTCATGCACCTGCTCTTCAAAATCGTCGGCTAGCAGGTCCTCTAGCGACAGCGGCCCCGTCACCTCCCAGGGCTGATCGATATCGGGGACTAGATGGGCCAGATAAGCCGCGGCTAGCGTTTCTGAGCGGCCTGCCTCTGCGGAAACTAGCACCACTAACCCGTCGAGGCGCTGCCGCACTAAAGCTGCCAAGTCAGCCGTTTCAGGTGGATGATGCTGCACTGCTAGGCAGCGCACCCCGCTAAATCGATCGGCCCCCCGACGGGGCATCGCATCGGGAGAAAGCTGGGTTTGGGCTGGGGTGCCCACTGCCACCTGGAGAACCTGCCCTCGCCGGTCGAGGTAGCAGCACAGGGGCCGGGCAATGGTCTGGCTAATAGCCCCGAGCCGCTCAGCAAACTCGGGCGTTACCCAGCTATCGCTGGCCTGCCGCTGTTCGTAAAGCTGCTGCAGTTGCTTAATCTGGCTGCTCTTTAACCCTTGGGTGTGACCTGAAACGGTTGCCATGGCACAAACAATTTCAATTTATGAAAATTATCTTTAAAGGGTTGGTGCTTATCAGCAGTAGCCGTCAAAGGCTGCTCAACCTCTCATTTCGTAGGCCCTAAATTGGGTTTAGATCCTGCCTGTATCCTGGTCCAAAGCCCTGCTCTAGATGCAGAGTTAGCTCTGATGGGTCTACTCTAAATGCTTTTCAGGCTGGCTCTTGTTAGCTATAGCTAGAGACTATTAGCAGAAGCGCCGACCCCTCCCTTAAACACAGAGAAATCGGCCTTTCTAACGCCGAAGTAGAAAGCAACTACCGCTAACAGCAGGTTTAGCCAAATGTTGTTGCCAAAGAGCGGCATTGTGCCAAATAGGGTGTTTGTGAACGGAAGCAGTCCCAAGACAGCCTCGGCTCCATGAACAACAGCGAAAATTTGGTTGAAAACAATTGATCCGCTCAGGCTGGT
Organism: Trichocoleus sp.; assembly: GCA_036702895.1. GTDB lineage: Bacteria > Cyanobacteriota > Cyanobacteriia > Phormidesmidales > Phormidesmidaceae > JACVSF01. The sequence continues at coordinate 2,506 of DATNQE010000188.1, forward strand.
AAAGGCGGCAATGCCCAATAGCCCCATCACGATGGCAACGGCATTGTGGAAGTAATTGGTGGGAAACACACCAAACAGATACCCGTAGCCATATCCGGAAGAGACAACTTCTGCTGGCGG
>DATNQE010000202.1:0-11839 GCA_036702895.1 Trichocoleus sp.
TCTAATATGCGTTGGTTGGCCTGGTGCAGCACCCACCAGTTCACATCAGCAGCCGTTAAATCGGCCCGAAAGAGGGCTTTCTCCAGCACTTCCGGCACCCGGCTAACGGCAAACTTGTAGACTTCCCGGCCATTCATGCTAATGGGCGAGAAGGTGCCTTTTTGCACCGTCACCCCATCTAAAAGAGGCTGGGACTCCGGCACGTAGGCAAGATTGAGACAGCTGTTCATAGAGCCGTCGCTGCACAGCTCAAAGCCCAGTAGCCTGTCACGCTCAGCAGCTCGCAGCACCACGGCCCCGGCCCCATCGCCAAACAGCACACACGTGCGGCGATCGCTCCAGTCCGTCCAGCGGGAGAGCACATCTGCCCCAATTACCAGGATGTTCTGGTAAACCCCCGAGCGCATGAACTGGGCCGCTGTTACCAGCGCCACCACAAAACCGGAGCAGGCTGCCGTCAGGTCAAATGCCGCCGCATGGGTGGCCCCTAATTCAGCCTGTACCTGAGCCGCTGTGCCAAACAGGTCGTCTGGTGTAGAGGTCGCCAGGATGATCAGCTGAAGGTCGGTAGGGGCGAGGCCTGCCATTGCGATCGCATCACGACCCGCCGCCGCCGCCAGCGATTTAACCGAACCCTCTTCACCCGCCAAATGGCGACTGCGAATACCGGTACGGCTAGCAATCCACTCGTCGTCAGTCTCCACCAAACGGCTCAGCTCGTCGTTAGTTAGACGAGACGAAAGGCGAGCGGAACCGCTGCCAACGATTGCGACTCCGGTCTTATGCTGATTTAACATTTACTCTCCATCCACTGCTGGCGTAGCCACTTTCTGGTACTGGGTCTGAATCCGATCCAGCACCTCGTGATCCACAGCTTCCTTAGCCAGGCGAATGGCATTAAAGACAGAAGGCGCGTGGGAGCTGCCGTGACTGATCACTGCAATACCGGCCACGCCCAACAATAGAGCACCGCCGTGCTCTGCGTGGTCAACCCGCTGCTTAATTCGGCGCAGGTTGGGTTTAAGAATAGAGGCCCCCACCTTGCCCCGAATGCCTTGAGGCAACTCCTCTTTGAGAATCTGCAGAATTGCCTCGCCGACAGCTTCGGCAAACTTCAGCAGAACGTTGCCGACAAAGCCATCGCAGACAATTACGTCAAAATCACCAGAAAGAACATCCCGGCCCTCAGCGTTACCCCGGAAGGGAATGAGGGGATTATCTTCTAGCAGTTGGTGGGCACGCACCGCCAGGTCATTGCCTTTGCTGGGCTCTTCGCCAATATTCAGGAGGCCAACCTGGGGACTGTCCACTCCCAGCACATAGCGAGAGTAAATAGTGCCCATCATAGCGAACTGCTCAAGGAACTTAGGGCGACAGTCTACGTTGGCGCCCACGTCGAGGATCAGCACCGACTTGTTTGCCACAACTGTGGGAAACACCGCACCAATCGCCGGACGATCAATTCCCTTGAGCCTGCCCAACCGCAGCAGAGCGGCCGCCATAGCGGCACCAGAGTGACCGGCAGAGACTACCGCATCAGCCCGCTTCCGCTTTACCAGATCCATTGCCACATTGATAGAAGCCTGAGGCTTACGGCGCAACGCACCCAGAGGCTCCTCATGCATTTCCACCGTGCCCTCAGAAGGCACGATTTCAACGCCGTCCAAATTTCCCAGGTGAGGAGTCGAAGCCTTGATTTGCTCCGGATCCCCAACCAGTAAAATATCGACCCCGAGCTCTGCCCCGGCTCTGATGGCACCTGCGACGATTTCACCGGGAGCAAAATCTCCCCCCATCGCATCAACCGCGATTCGCGCCCGAGTTGATCCCATCGATAAAATCTGTAAAAACCTTAAGAAATTCTAGCAGACTACTCTTCACCGGGTTCCACGATTCGCTGGAACAGATAGCCGGTGCCCCGAGCCGTGAGGATAAGCTCGGGATTGCTGGGGTCTTCCTCCAGTTTTGCCCGTAGCCGGGAGATATGCACATCTACCACTCGCGTATCGACGTGACGCTCTGGAGTGTAGCCCCACACCTCCTGGAGAATCTCCGAACGGGAGAAGGGCTCACCCGAGCGACCAACTAGCAGCTCTAGCAGGCTAAACTCCATACCGGTCAGCCGAATGCGCTCGTCACCCTTGTAGACTTGCCGCTTATTGGTATCAATGCGGATGGTATTAACCGTAATCACGCCCGAGCTAGGGATGCCAGACGTGCCTGTTTTCTCGACCCGCCGCAGCACCGAGCGAATGCGGGCTTCAAGCTCTTTGGGGGAAAAGGGTTTGACAACGTAGTCATCTGCCCCCAGCTCTAGCCCTGTGATCCGGTCGGCCACATCGCCCAGGGCTGTCAGCATGATGATAGGGATGTCGGACTCTTTGCGCAGCTCCTGGCAAACGCCGTACCCGTCCAGCTTGGGCATCATCACGTCTAGCACCACCAGATCGGGGTGGGACGAGCGGAACGTCTCAATCGCCTCTTCGCCATCCGCTGCGGTGACAACGTCGTACCCAATCATTGAAAGACGAGTTTCCAGAATCCTGCGAATGCTGGCTTCATCGTCAACAACTAGAATCTTTTCCTTGTTACTTTCCAATTGCTCTAACGCTCCCTATCAACGCCATACTTTATAAATAAACTCAAACTTACATAATTAACTTTTGAGAGCTAGATATTAAGATGGTATGACATTGTACTTCTGATTGAACCAGCGGGGATCTAGAAGAGGCGACCTTTTCAGGGTTTTTTAAGGATTGCGTCTCTATTTACGAAGCCCCTGTATTCTTTACTTCAATTAACAAAATTATTGCTGGAGTGGGGTTGTGTTGCAGCCAACAGACACAGCTATAGGGTGCGGTTCCCAGATCAAGATGGCCTCACTACAGCTACAGCATTTCAGCTACAGCCGTCTTCAAGAACAAGGTTCAATCACAGTTTTCCCACATCTGAACGCTAAGTAGTACTGCTGTTGAAAGAACTAGATAGCTTGTGATAGCTGAAACAGTCAGTGCCAAGAATTCTGCTGAATGTTTAAGAATTTGTTGAGTTTGGGACTATGCCCAAGACACGCTCGGTTTATGTCTGCAACGAATGTGGCGCAGAATCGCCCCAGTATTTTGGTAAGTGTGCTGTTTGCGGCAGCTGGAACTCGTTAGTTGAGCAAATTGTAGCTCCCCCCGCCGCCAGTCCAGCTCGCCCCGGTGGCCGAACAGCGGCAAAAAAGGCCGGCACAGTTAGCGGTAAAGAAGGCGAAGCGCGGCTAGCGCTGACCCTGAACCAGATTGCCGACCATCCCCAAGCGCGGCTGCCCTCGGGCTATCGAGAGCTTGACCGAGTGCTGGGCGGTGGCATTGTGCCCGGTTCGCTGGTGCTGGTAGGAGGCGACCCTGGCATTGGCAAATCCACGCTGCTGCTTCAGGTAGCAAGCCAGATGGCCCAAGCAAGGCGGGTTCTCTACGTATGTGCCGAGGAGTCGGGGCAGCAGGTAAAGCTGCGCTGGCAGCGGCTAGCCCCCTGTCCTCAAAAGGACGCTGACCCGGAAGATGCCGCGCAAGCGTCCTCAAAGAAGCCTGCGCGAAGAACAGCAAAAGACGCTTCCAGGAATGGCAGCAGCCCTGGCTCACAGCCGGACCTGGCGGAGGCTGAGCCGGGAAGCTCAGTACTGGACTCCCAGCTCTATCTGCTGCCGGAAATCGATCTAGAGACCATTTTGATGGAGCTGGAGTCGCTGCAGCCTGCGATCGCAGTCATTGACAGTATCCAAGCGCTTTACTACGCTGCCTTAACTTCAGCCCCCGGATCGGTCTCCCAGGTGCGCGAGTGCACTTCTGCTCTGATGCAGCTCGCCAAGCGGGCCAACATCACCATGTTTATCGTGGGGCACGTTACCAAAGAGGGTGCGATCGCAGGCCCGAAAGTCTTAGAGCACCTGGTGGATACGGTGCTGTACTTCGAGGGCGACCGCTTTGCCAGTCACCGCCTGCTGCGCTCGGTCAAAAACCGCTTTGGCGCTACCCACGAGCTGGGCGTGTTTGAAATGGTGGACCGGGGCCTGGAGGAGATCCGCAACCCTTCGGAGCTATTTTTGGGCAACCGGGAGGAGCGGGTGCCGGGAATTGCCACCATCGTTGCCTGCGAAGGCACTCGGCCTCTGGTGGTGGAGCTACAGTCCCTAGTTAGCCCCACCAGCTATAGCTCACCTCGCCGCTCAGCCACGGGCATTGAGTTTAACCGGCTGCTGCAGATTTTGGCGGTGCTGGAAAAGCGGGTCGGTATTCCCCTATCCAAGCTCGATGCCTACGTAGCGTCTTCTGGTGGACTGACTGTGGCTGAACCCGCCGCAGATTTGGGCATGGCGATTGCGGTAGCGGCTAGCTTTCGCGATCGCATTGTCGATCCCGAGCTGGTCATGATTGGAGAGGTGGGCCTGGGCGGTCAGGTGCGGCCTATTTCTCAGCTAGAGCTGCGGCTCAAGGAAGCAGCCAAGCTGGGCTTCAAGCGCGCAATCGTGCCCAAAGGACAGATCACTCAGTTCCCCAGCATGGAGATCAAGCCGGTAGCGCGGGTAGTAGATGCGATCGCGCTGGCCCTAGCCGGCGACAACAGCATTCAAAGAACCGACGAGCCTGATCTGGAAGACGCTTTCGCCGATTAGGACAGAGGGGTGCAGGGTGCAGGGTATAAGGTGCACAGTACAGGGGGCAAGCTCCTAACCCCAAGCCCTGCACCCTCTTTTCCCTAGCGCTCTACGGTCACCAAATGGCCGTTGTCCAAAATGTGCTGCACGACGTCCTGAATAATCTCCCGCAGCATTATCTGGTTAGCGCTGTGGTCAATGGTGACGGTCATGACGTAACGCTCGTCATCAATTTTTACCGCCAGGGTGCTGCCAATCACTTTGGAGTTTTGGCCCGTCTTTTCGCCAATCCAAGTTACCCGCTTGCGGTCGAGTTGTTTGAGCGCGCTGTAGCCAAAATCCCAGTCGTACTGACCCACCAGCGCATCCAAGATCTCCTCGTCACCAGGATGCTCAAAATTGTAAATCTGGCGCATCATCTCGGTGAGCTCGTTAGCCGTGGTGTCATTGGGTGCAGAGCCCATGTTATGGGTCGGATAGGTGCTTTCGCCCACTAGCTTGGTGGTCACGGTGGTGTTAGGAAAGCCCATGTCCTCTAGGGTGGTGTTGATAAAGTCCCAGCCCATGTAGTCCACCAGCTGGTTGGTGGCAATATTGTTGCTCTCTTTAATCATGCGGGCCATGACTTCCCGCAGAGGATATTCATGGTCGATGTAGATTTTGGCGCCGTCAGCGTTTTCTGTGTAGTTGTGGGGATCGATATAGACCTTTTCGTCAAGGTCAATATTTTCTTCAGTGACCTTGTGCATCAGGGCCACCGCCATTGGCAGTTTGATCAGACTAGCAGGGCTGGCCGGAGGAATATTACCCTGGTAGTCGCGACACTCGCCTGATAGGTGGCAGAGGGAAATGCGAATCGCCTCAGGACGCCCCGTTGCTTCGGCAATGGCAGCTAAGAACTGCGACTGGGCCTGATCAACCTTGCGGGCAACAGGCTCGACAATGCCTGAGTACTGCTCAATTTTTTCCTGGGCCTCAGCGTACTGAATCGAGTCCTCTGGAATCGTCTGCAGCTGCTCAACTGCGGCCTGCCAGAGAAACTCCTCCTGCTGCAGCGCCTGCAGCGAACCGTCGCCGTTTTGGCGGGTCGTCATCGCCTGATTTGCGAGCTCTAGGGCGCGGCGGTAGGCCGTTTCGGCCTGCTGCTCTCCCTGAATACGCTGGGTGACGCGCTGGGTGAGTTGGGCCAGGGTGTAGTAAGGATCTAGCCGCTTGGTGTCTTGAGCCAGGGAGCCAGATGGCAGGGCATTGAGATCAGACTGAATGCGATCGCGCAGCTGATAGAGTCCCTCTAGAGAAGTTACGTCATTTAGCTCTCGCAGCAGCGGGTGGGACTCTGTTAGCTTGGGCGCCATGGCCAGCATCGGATTGATTGCAGCCAACCCTAGCGTTATTCCCACCGTTGCGCCTGCGATTGCCAAAGGGTATTTCATCCAACCCATTGCTCTTACTCCCCATGTCTGGTCACAGGTCTGACCACATAAACACCAGACAATACGACGTTGTTAACTAAATTTCAAGATTAATACTACCGCCCCCAGCCGGAGTGTGGGTTCTTTTACCGGTTGTCAAGGGACTACCTGCTCAAAATGGTGGGTTAAATAATGAGTCAAATCATGAGTCAATAACAGCCCCAAGACTAGCAACCCCTTCAGATTGAGCAGCACCAACTCACTTTACGCGCCCATCCTTTCTATACTGGTAAATTGGTGCCGAACCGCTAATCAAGTAATCAAGTCACCGCCAATCAGTTTTCGAGGAAGTCCATGTCATCGATCCGCGAACTGCATCAACAGCTAGTCAGCAAAGAGCGGACGGCAGTTGAAATTACCCAAGCCTACCTAGACCGCATCACGGCCCTAGAGCCTAAAGTGAAGAGCTTTCTGACGGTCACCGCAGAGCAGGCACTGGCGCAGGCCCAGGCGGTCGATGAGCGCATTGCTGCCGGAGAAAGCATTGGGCCGCTAGAGGGAATCCCTATCGCCGTCAAAGATAACCTGTGCACCCAGGGAATCCGCACGACCTGCGGCTCAAAAGTGCTGGAGAATTTCATTCCCCCCTACGAATCCACGGTGACGCAGCGCCTGGCAGAGGCTGGAGCTATTGTGCTGGGCAAAACGAACCTGGATGAGTTTGCCATGGGCAGCTCCACCGAAAACTCGGCCTACCAGCTTACGGCTAACCCCTGGGATTTAGAGCGAGTGCCCGGCGGGTCTTCCGGCGGCTCGGCAGCAGCCGTTGCGGCGAGAGAATGTGTAGCAGCGCTGGGTTCCGATACAGGCGGATCGATTCGTCAGCCGGCCTCTTTTTGTGGGGTCGTGGGGCTCAAGCCCACCTACGGGTTGGTCTCCCGCTATGGTCTAGTGGCCTACGCCTCCTCTCTCGATCAGATTGGCCCGCTGACCCCGACAGTGGAAGATGCGGCCATTTTGCTACAGGCCATTGCTGGGCATGATTCCCGCGACTCGACTAGCCTCAACGTCGAAATTCCTGACTACTCTAAGAACCTGCTGCCTAGCCTCGATCGCCGTAGCAAACGGCGCATTGGCGTAATCAAAGAGACCTTTGGCAGCGGCCTTGACCCGGTGGTTGAGGCGGCAGTTGAAAAAGCGATAGAGCAGCTTCAGGACCTGGGCGCCGAGATCCAGGTTATCTCTTGTCCCCAGTTCCGCTACGGCCTGCCCACTTACTACATCATTGCCCCTTCAGAAGCCTCATCTAACCTGGCCCGCTACGACGGCGTTAAGTACGGCCTGCGTAAGGACGACAGCAGCCTGATGTCGATGTACACCAAAACCCGGGCGGAAGGGTTTGGCGAAGAGGTCAAGCGCCGCATCATGATTGGCACGTATGCCCTCTCGGCAGGCTACTACGATGCCTATTACTTAAAGGCCCAGAAGGTGCGCACCCTGATCAAGCAGGACTTTGAAAAGGCCTTTGACCAGGTGGACGTGCTGGTGTGCCCCACGGCGCCAACGACGGCATTCAAAGCCGGGGAAAAGGTTGACGATCCGCTGAGCATGTACCTTTCTGACCTGATGACAATTCCGGTCAACCTGGCCGGCTTGCCGGGTATGAGCATTCCCTGCGGGTTTGACGACCAGGGGATGCCGATTGGAATGCAGCTGATTTCTAACGTGCTGCGGGAAGATCTGCTCTTTGAAGTGGGCTATGCCTACGAGCAGGCGACTGAATGGCATAAGCGAGTGCCGGTGCTGGAGTAGGTCATTTTGGTCGTTCTTTCGGGGCTGGCTAAAGTGCTGCTGTGGGCGATTGGGGCAGGCGCGATCGCATACCTCCTCCTGTGCGGCGGCCTGTGGGCGGGTCAGCGACAGCTCATGTTTGTACCCAACCGCCACGTGGTGGGCACTCCAGCTACCCTGGGCCTGGACTACGAAAACATCTGGATATCGGTGGGGCAGGGGAAAATGCACGGCTGGTGGCTGCCAGGGCGGTCTTCCCAGTCTTTAACAGCAGAAAATTTTACTCTGCTCTACCTGCACGGCAACGCCGGTAACGTGGGCGATCACCTAGGGCCTGCAAGCCGTTTTCAGGCCTTAGGGCTCTCGGTGCTGCTTGTGGACTACCGGGGCTACGGCCTCAGCTCTGGCCCGTTTCCCAGCGAAGCCCAGATATATGAGGACGCTGAGTCAGCCTGGCGCTACCTGACCCAAGAGCGCGGCATTCGCCCCGAGCAGATCCTGATCTTTGGCCACTCTATTGGCGGCGCGATCGCAATCGATTTGGCTCGCCGAGTGCCCAATGCCGCTGGCCTGATCGTGGAAAATACCTTTACCTCCATGCAGGACATGGCCCTGCTGCAGGGGTATGGAGCCTGGGTGCCGGTGGGTTGGCTGCTCAATCAGCGCTTCGACTCGCTGGGCAAAGTGCCTGATCTCAAGCTGCCCGTCCTGTTTATTCATGGGCTTGCCGATCTCACGGTGCCCCCCGAAATGAGCCGCCGCCTGTACGAAGCGGCCCCCCAGCCCAAGTGGCTGTGGCTGATGGCCGGGGCCGATCACAACACTGTAGCCGCAGTGGCCGGCATGGAGTATGACCGCCGCATCGAGGAATTTCTGCAAACGCTTCTGAGCATTCGGCAGGCGGGGTAGCCTTAGCCAGGCTTTTAACCGGCTGCCGCTTAAAATTGCGAAGGCAAGGTAAAGCGCGATCGCCAATTCTAATATTTGGCAGTCAACATTTGTTACATTGAGCAAAATCTAGTCAGCAATTTCGGCACGATTGGCTGTTCAGGTAGATTTGCGCCACCAGTTATTCGACCAAACCACTGAGATTTCAGTGGAATTTCCGCACTTTTTGGCCTGAGCATCTATTTGGTGCCTATGTTTAGCCCTATTTCCCGTTATTTCTATTACTGACTCACTATGGCCCGTCTTTCTCTGGAACTGCAGCGCTATTTTTTTGAAGAAACGCCTTCTCCCAAAGTCACCCTAGGCGATATTTTGAACCTGGCTGGAGAGCGCACCTTCGGCTTTTTGTTTGTGCTGCTGTCGCTGCCGTCGGCGCTGCCTCTGCCCGCCCCCGGCTACTCGGTGCCCTTTGGCGTAGTGATGCTGCTGCTGGCAGTGCAGCTTATTGTTGGTCGCCATCGCCCCTGGCTCCCCGCAAAATGGCAGGGACATGCCTTCGAACTGGCCCAGGTACAGGGCGTGATGAAGGCGGGGCTGCCCTGGCTGCAGCGGCTAGAAGCCTTGTCTCGGCCGCGGCTGACGCATGTTTGCACCAGTCTGCCGGGACGAGTCATCATTGGGGTTGCGATCGCGCTGATGTCCATCTCCATGATGATTCCCGTGCCGGGCACCAACACGTTGCCAGCTATGGGCATTTTCGTTACCGGCTTTGGCCTGCTCGACGACGACGGCTTCATTAGTCTTGCTGGTCTGGTGCTCTGCGTTTTGGGCGGCACGCTCTCTAGCCTAATTTTGATTTTTGGCTACGAAGTCGTCAGAAACGGCATTGAGCTGATCCGCAACACGCTTTTCTAAAGCGCTCTCCTATAGCTTGTGTTGTCCTGATTAGGACGTTTGAGAGGAGTGGGGGTATGGGGGCTGCGCCTCAGCTAGAGGTTTCACCCCTGAACCCGTGTCCTAATCAATTCATCTACTGCTGTAGCTATTTTCTAAAGCCGATAAATGCGGCATAGAGTAGCTTTTGCGCTGCTTGAGCTGACGCCTTCCCTCACGGTTCTCTACCAGCCGGAGAAGCAAGGACGTCAGCTTTTTACAGTAGGCCCTACAGGCCGAACTCGATCGGCAGTTACCAAGATGGATCACTCTCCAGGAGGGCTTCTGCCGCTTGAGCATTAAGCGGTTTTGCAAAGAGGTAGCCCTGCCCAAATTCACAGCCTAGCTGGCGCAGCTGCACCAGTTGAGGCAGCGACTCTATCCCCTCTGCTACCACATCCATCCCCAGGTTTTGCGCCAGCGTAATGATGGTCTTCACCATCTCTGTGTCTTCTCCAAGGGTCATGGAGCGGATAAAAGCCCGATCAATTTTCAGGGTATTGATGGGAAATTGATGCAGCCGACTGAGGGAGGAATAGCCTGTACCAAAGTCATCAATACAGAGCTGCACCTGCAGCTGCTGTAGATGACTGAGCAGTTCAGCGGAGGATTGGTCGTTGTGCATAATGCCGCTTTCTGTAATTTCCAGCTTTAAACAGGCCGGGTCGATTCCGGTTTTTTGCAGCACCTGAGCGACATACTTCGCCAGATCCGGCTGGGAAAATTGCTTGACCGACAGGTTAACGCTCATCGTTAGCGGCGAATCAGAGGGAAACTGCCTCTGCCACTGACACAGCTGCTGGCAAGACTCCTGGAGTACCCAGCGGCCAATGTCAATGATCAGGCCTGTCTCTTCTGCAACAGGAATGAACTGATCGGGCGAAATCAGCCCCCGCTGAGGGTGCTGCCACCGCACTAGCGCTTCGAAGCCAACCACCTTACCAGCAGTCAAAGACACGATCGGCTGGTAAAAAACCCTCAATTCCTGGCGTTCGATTGCTCGCCTGAGGTCTGTTTCCAGCTGCAGCAGCGCTACCGCCTGCTCATACATTTGACTATCAAATACAGCCTGGCAGGCTCTACCGCGTTCTTTTGCCTGGTACAGGGCGGCGTCTGCATCCCTCAAAACTTGCTCAGGACGGGTGTAGTCCGGCGTGCTAAACGCGATACCAATACTGGCCGTCGTAAATATTTCACTGCCGTTTAGGTTAAAGGGAACCCGCAGCGCCTGCTGAATGTGCTCCGCAACCCGGGTCGCATCACTCTCCTGTTGGATTGAGTCGATCAAAATGGTGAACTCGTCCCCCCCTAGTCGAGCAATGATGTTCTCAGGGCGGAGGCAGGTCTGCAGGCGTTGGGCAATCGCTACCAGCAGCTGATCACCAACAATGTGTCCTAGACTGTCATTAACCACCTTAAAGCGATCAAGGTCTAGAAACAGCATGGCAAAGCGGTGGGTCGGATCGTGCTGACTGCGGTTAATGGCCTGATTTAGGCGATTCATAAATAGAACCCGGTTAGGCAGCTGAGTGAGGGCATCGTGCAGCGCCGCATGAACTAGCTGGTCCTCCATCAGCTTGCGATCGCTAATATCGGTTTGGATGCCTACAAAGTGAGTAACGCGGCCATTGGGGTCAAATACTGGCGATACGTGCAGCTCGTTCCAAAACGGCGTGCCGTCTTTACGGTAGTTGCGCAGGGTCACATGGCACTCCTTACGAGCGCGAACCGCGCTGCGCAGGATTTGCAGGTTAGTTTGCGCCCGATCGGCACCCTGCAGAAATCGACAGTTGTGCCCCACAATCTCCGCCGCTGCGTAGCCGGTCATGGCTTCAAAAGCAGGGTTCACGTAGATGATCGGGTTATCGGGTTGGCTAGCATCGGTGAGCACAATGCCGTTGCTGCTAGCTTCAATGGCTCGCTCCATCAGCCGCAGTCGGGCCTCTGACTGCTTGCGCTCAGTGATCTCTGAGAAAACGCTCAACAGCGCTGCTTCGCCGTCAAACACGAGGAGCCGCAGCGAAGCAGAGACCCAAACTAGGCTGCCATCTACTTTCTTGGCCTGCACCTCATAGTTCTGCAAAAACCCATTTTGAGTAAGCTGCTCCAATAATTGGGCGCGATCGCTCGGATTGGCGTAGAAGTCTAACGCCTGACGGCCCACCAGTTCAGCTGC
>DATNQE010000415.1:0-9880 GCA_036702895.1 Trichocoleus sp.
TTTTTTCTCATGGCTGCCGTCACACTGCTTACGACATCGATTCAGGGGCGATAGAGGAACAAAACCCCGGCTACGAGCTCCCCCTGCGCACCTGGTCTTAATCCCGGCGCTTGCTGCCTGATAAAAAGCAAAAGCGGCTTGGAGACCCTGACGAGAGCCCTCGCCGTTCTCCAAACCGCTCCTGAGTTCGCAAGGCACTGCCGCTAGATAAAGGCGAGTTCTCCCGCCACATCTAGCCGCTTGTACTGGCTCAAGACCATGTAAGTCTCGGCCAGGGTTTCGGCAACGGCCGGGAGAATCCAGCCCAGCTGCTTGAGCAGATGGATTGCGATCGCATACTTGGCCCGCTTAGAGCCGTCCTGCACCTTAATTGCCAGCCCCAGCCCCTCGCCAACCCGACCAATACACTGAATGCCCTCGGCTCCAGATTTGCTGACGATTTCGCCATCGGTGAGCTGCATGAGCGCCGTATCGAAAGTGTCGACGCCGCCCACCATCTCTGGGTGATGGGTCATTGCTCGAACAATCCGCTCCATGTCGAGGCTATCGCCCGATGCCAGCTTGGCGAACAGAGTCGACATTTGGCTGAGCTGCATGAGATAAGTGGGAGCGCCGCAGTCGTCGTGAGCCATGATGAACTCATCGGCGGGCATTCCCAACAGCTCAGAGACTTTTCCTAAAATTAGAGTTTGCACCGGATGGTTGCGGTGCAGGTAGCTATCGAGGGGCCAATTGCGCTGCTGACAGACCGCCAGCATGCCAGCGTGCTTGCCCGAGCAGTTGTGCCGCAGGGGGGTGTCTTTGCCCTCTGGAATGGGGCACTTGAGCATCGTCGGCTCGATATCTGCGCGCCAGAGAATGTGAAAGACCTGTCGTACCTGCTCAATGGAGCCTTGATGAGAGCTGCACATGATCGCCAGGTCTTTGTCATCGAGTCCGTAGCGCTCCAGGGTACCGGTAGTAGCGACCGCCAGCGCCTGAAAAGGCTTGAGTGCGGAGCGGATAAAAGTAGCCGTCTCGGCATCTCCAGCACTGGAGAGGACTCGGCCTCGGCTGTCAGACACCACTGCCTGAGCGATATGGGTGGACTCCAAAATTCCTTCGCGCAGCAGCTGAACCCGCAGCTCTGCATTTTGATTGCGCTTAGCCCTACTGGTCATGGCTAAGCCTCGCGCACATTTCGGTCATTCCTTGCGTTCCTTTAGACAAACTGCCAAACTATCAAACCCGCTGCCAGTAGCCCTGCGATCGCACCAAAGGTCTTTTGGATCCGCCGTAAAATCGGCTTGACCTGGTAGTCTACAATCAGCCGATCGCGGCTCACGACATCCTCTGGCTTTACCCAGACCTGGCCGTCATACCAGCCCGACTCCTCGTAGGGTACAGACTGCTGCCGCAGCCGACCGGCCACGTGGAACCAGCCAATGTAGAGCTGCACCAGGGCCAAAATCGGCAGGGTAAACGCCCCCATCGCAGCGCTCAGACAGAAGAGGGCGGGATGCTTGGCTGGGGCAAAACTGGCGGCCGCAATGGGGCCAGCAAAGGACCAGCTTAGCAGCCACAGAATAACGACGGGCTTGAGGTACCCGCCCAGATCCCGGCTGCCCCAGCTGTAGAACCAGGACTCACGCACATCCTGGTACTCGTTGATGGGCTGTTGCTCGACAGGTACGGGGCAGCGGGAAGTCATCAAGGCGTCGGTTAGGGCTGTGAGGAGTTTGATAGAGCGGCGGTTTTGAAGCGTGAGGCTTCAGCTTTGGGCTTTTGCGGCCACTTCGGGGGGAACGTAGCTAATGCGCTCAGCGTGTCCCCAAAAGGCCTCTAAATTATAGAACTCCCGCTCCCGCGGCAGAAAGATGTGGGCAATGACTTCCCCAAAATCCTGCACAATCCAGCTGCCGTCGATCTGGCCTTCGGTGCGCAGCGGCCTACGATTCCAGCTCTCCTCAATCTCCTCCTCGATGGTGCGGCTAATGGCGCGCACCTGAACGGCGGAAAAGCCGGTAACTATCACAAAGTAGTCAGCCAGGTAGGACACCTCGCCCACCCGCAGAATCGTAATGTCGCCGCCTTTGCGCTCATCGGCAGCCGCTGCGATCGCATAGGCCAGATCAAGCGCGGTGTCATCCGTAGCGCCAGAGGGCGTTGTACTAGAGGGCGTTGTAGTAGATGAATTGGTTAATGTACCAGCATCAAACGAGTTAGTCATTGCGAAGGCGATTTCCTCAACTCAATAAGCATCAATAGGGCTGAATCTAAAACAGAAAGGCGGTAACCCCGTCAGCCCGTGGGGAGCCTGTTAGACTACAGTCCGCAGCCGCAGCTTTGGGGCCAGGGGTTGGGGCTGGTCGCGACTGGCCTGTAAGAACCAGTTGCGGGTGGCAATGGCCCTAGGGTGAATGGGCCGGGCTTTTTTGATCAAGTCGGTCAGGGTATAGTCACAGGTTTGATAAACGGCAGCGCTCAAGTCTTCGCAGCTTAAGCGCCGTAAGCGCCCTAGGTCGTCAGAGTCGCCCCGCCCAGGTTCTAAAGTATCGGCTAGATAAACGATACAGCTGAGGGCATCCATGCCGGGACAACCGAGGGTATGGTTTGCGATCGCGCTTAAAATAGCTTCATCTTGCACGCCAAAGTCATCTCTCGCCACAATCGCCCCTACCTCTGCATGGAGCAAGTGGGGATTTCTCTCCTCGACCGGGTCCAACCCTCGCCCCTCAGCCCGAACCATGTCGAGCAGCCGCTGAGGCTTAAAGCACTTAGCCAGGTCGTGCATCAGTCCGGCTTGAGCTGCAGCCGCCTGACATACGCCATGTCGGCCCGCCAGCTCAACCGCCATGGCCTCTACCCGCAGGACGTGCTGCAACCGTTGGGGCGGAACGTTGGCACTCAGCCAAGCTTCAACGGTTTTTCGCAGCGACACAGGGAAATGAACCATCAAATACTAAGCAAATACGAAGCAATAGCCGTAAATTCGGGGCTTTAGGTCTTCATCAAGACCCTATGCAGCCATTGTAGAAGATGAATCGAGTCAGTGGCTCGGCCTGACCCACCTGCTTCTGTCGCCAGCCCGTTAGGCCAGGCAATGCCAAACTGTCGATCCCAATCTGCTGCCAGCGTATATTATGGTCGTCAATGCTGGCTGCCCCAAGGCAGCAACCGCTAACCCTTGAGGAGCGCCGAGCCAGCCCCTTTGTTCAGTTAACTTACTGCCGCGGCACCGTCGTTTGGAGGCAACCCATGACCTCAGCCTTACAGGCCACCATTATTGCCCTCTTAATTAGCCTGCTGATCGGATTTCTGATTGGCTATTCCCTGCGTCAGGGCCGCATTGGTGGACTGAGCCAGGCGCTAAAGCAGAGCCAGAAGCGCAATGAGGAGCTAGAGCGCGAACACGAGCTGCGTTTGCAGGAAGCCACTGCGCAGCTGCAGCGTGACTATGAATCCCAGCTAGCCGAAAAAATTGAGCGCTACCAAGACCAAATTGAGGAGCGCACAGCTCTACTGGAGCAGGAATACCAGGGTCGCTTAGCTGTTGTAGAGCAAGGCCGCCAGGGTGCTGATGCCGGATTCACGCCAGCGCTTGAAGCCATATCGACTACAGAGCCGGCCGTTGGTATTAGTCCAGAGATTCAGTACGTAGAGCAACAGGTCAAGCGGCAGTACGAAAATCGACTCAAGGAAGCCGCCCACAAGATTCAGCAGGCCTACGAGCAACATCTGCGGCAAAAGCTCAGGGAAAACCGCGACCTGATGCAGAAGGACTACGAGAATCGACTGGCTCAGAAAATTGAGCACTACGAACAGCAGCTCGCCACTCAGATGGAACAGCTGCAAAGCGATTACGAACTTAGACT
Organism: Trichocoleus sp.; assembly: GCA_036702895.1. Classification (GTDB taxonomy): domain Bacteria; phylum Cyanobacteriota; class Cyanobacteriia; order Phormidesmidales; family Phormidesmidaceae; genus JACVSF01. The sequence goes on from DATNQE010000415.1 coordinate 3,855, forward strand.
GCAAGCCCTTAGACCCGCTGTACCTCCCACGCCAGGTTGGGAGACGACGATGACGATGTCTCCTATGCAGCCGCCGCTGCCAGTGGCTGACCCGCCCCTTGCTGCCTCTGAAGTACCGGGAGACGTCGCGATGCAAGAACTAGAAGCTCAGCTGCGCCAGGAGTACGAGCAAAAGCTGGCGGAGAAAATTGAGCACTATCAGGATGATCTCGCCCAGCGGGTGCAGAGCCTAGAGGCGGAATATGAGGCGCGGCTGCAGGTCCAGCCGCCGCAGATGCCTATCGAAGATTCTTCAGGAGCTGCCGATGTTGATGTTGCGGCTATTGAGGAGCGGCTGCGCCAGGAGTACGAGCAGAAGCTGGCGGAGAAAATTGAGCACTATCAAGACGATTTATCCCAGCGCGTAGAGAGCTTAGAGTCGGAGTATGAGACTCGCCTGCAGGTCGCACAACAGGCTCAGCCGCTGCCCGAGGCTTCTCCTGAGTCCTCCCCGGGACCGTCTTTAGACGCCACAATTGTCAATATTGAAGTGACCGAGCTGTCATATCGCGAGGAATCACCCGCGAGCGACACCCCAGAACTCGGTGTTTCCGAACTCGGTGCTTCTGAATTCGATGCTTCTGAATTCGGGGCTCTTGATCTTGGCGCCTCTGGAATTGGAACTGATGAGCTCGACATTGCCGAGCTTGATGCTTTTGTATCTGATTTGCCTGACCCAGAGAGCGCAACGTCTGAGGCTGAGCCCGGGGTACCGTCCGAATCCCCCTTCTCCCTAGATGACATTTTGGCTACAGCTGCCCCAACAGGATTAGACGAGGGATCCCTGCCGTTGGAAGGCGCCTTCGACGCGGAGGACTTCAATCTAGATGAGCTGCTGTTTGAGGAAACCCCAGAGGCCGGATCGGATGATCTGCCCCCCGATCTAGACGACATTAGCCGTCTAAGCTAGCAATTTCTGTAGCGCTTGCTGTTGAGGCCGGTGTAACCACTTGCTTTGCCAAGACCGCCTGCAGACTGGCAGCCAGATTGTCTTCACCGCGGTGGGCTTCCCACGTGCCAGCATCGAATCTATCGATGCTCCACTGCCCCTGCATATGGTTGCCGTCCTCAGAGATAGTGCCGCTGTAGTGAATGGAGGTGGGGGAGGTTGTCAGGTAGCGCTTGGTAAACGCAATGCGGCGACCTGTAACTTCTCCCTGTAGCTGCGCTTCCCCCAAATAGCTATCGTCCAAAATCCGGCCGCTCAAGACGCTGCCGCCCTGCACCAGGGTCGCCTCAAATCGAGTGGGCTGCTCTGACTGCCAGTACGTGCCCAGCCACATGCCGCTCACATCTGCCACACGCCTACCCCTCCCTGATCAATCCTGTCAATGGCACCATAGATCATATATAGCAACCGCTAAGGTGGTTGGGGTAAGGGGGAGGGGGGGCTGCGCCCCCAGCCAGGGGTTTTACCCCTGCACCCCGTCCTAACACTCCCTTCAACTGCTATAGGATCCTATTTGGGGTCCAATTGGTTCTGCTCAGAGGTAACTTCCCATTTATACTCGCCCTCTTGCCCGGTTAATCGAAGAACTTCAACGGCTTCCCGGTATTGGGCCAAAGTCGGCCCAGCGGCTGGCGCTACACCTGCTTAAACGGCCTACTTCGGAGGTGCAGGCATTAGCCCAAGCGCTGGTCGAGGCAAAGGCCCAGGTAGGCCAGTGCTCAGTCTGCTTTCATTTGTCGGCAGATCCGGTGTGCGACATTTGCCGCTCCACCAGCCGTGACCCGCAGACGCTCTGTGTGGTGGCCGATTCTAGAGATGTCATTGCTTTGGAGCGAACCCGCGAGTACAAGGGCAAGTACCACGTTCTCGGCGGGCTAATCTCCCCTATGGATGGGGTAGGGCCAGAGCAGCTTAATATTGGTCCCTTAGTTCACCGAGTGAATAAAGAGGGCACCCAAGAGGTCATCATGGCCATCAGCCCCAGCATTGAGGGCGATACGACAACGCTGTACGTAGGACAGTTGCTCAAGCCCTTCACGCGGGTGACGCGCATTGCCTTTGGTTTGCCCATGGGCGGCGACTTGGAGTATGCCGATGAAGTGACTCTAGCTCGCGCCTTAGAGGGTCGGCGCGAGCTAGATTAGGACTTTGGCTTGGGCCGTATGTCTGCGCTGGCTACTTGAGCTTCTGCTTGATGAAGGCCAGCATTTTGGCCAGCTGGCCTTTGAGCTGGTTGACTTCGTTCTGAAGCTGAGCCACTTTGGCCTGCATGGCCTGGAACTCTGCCAAACTAACACCACCCTCAGCTGAAGCTGGCGCTGGGGCAGCTGCAGCCGCTGGGGCTGGGGCCACAGCAGCTTTACGAGGCTTGCGGGCCTTGACCATAGCCCCCTTGATGGCCTCGATGAGCTCTTTTTGCTCAAATGGCTTCTGAATAAACTCGAAATACTCGAAGGGTTCGGTGATCTTCTCGGTCACTTCCTCCCGGCGGCCTGACATCAGCACCAGCGGGATGTGCTGCAGCTCAGGGTGGGCCTGAATTTCCTGAAAGACTTCCCAACCGCTCATCCTCGGCAGTAGAAAATCCAGCATGATCAGGTTGGGCCGCTGGCTGCGGATCGCGTCCATGCCCTCAACGCCATCTTGGGCTTCGATCACCTCAAAATTTCCCTGGGGCAGCATGTCGCGGACGCGCATCCGGATGACTCGACTATCATCAATGACCAGGATCTTATGACTTGCCACAACGGCCTCCTCTTGCGGTATCGAAGCTTCTTGGGATTCTGCTTAGAGTTTTAGGGAATTAGATAGGGTCCCAGTCAATAGTAAGCCAGCTTCCGGAGAAGGGCTGTAACTGGTGAATAATTAGATTTCAGGCTAATGGTAACGCTATTCTACTGAGACGGCTGTCAGAGAAGTCTGCCGCCGATGCTCTACAGAGCGGACTGGCCTTTTAGAATTAGGGCATAGATTAAGTTGCGCCTCAATTAGTATGCCCTTCAATGCTGAATCGATAACGCCAGCAGCATCGTCATTGGCGGAGCCAGAGCCAGAATCCGCCAATGCGGATTCTGGCTCTGCTGCCTCGGCTTCGGCTACTGATGAGCGCTTAGCGCTGCCGCCTTGGCTAAAGCGGCCCATCGGCACAGCCAGCCAGCTTTCGAGGGTGCAGAAGATTATCAAGCAGCGCAACATTCATACCATTTGTGAGGAAGGCCGCTGCCCCAATCGGGCCGAGTGCTACGCCCAAGGGACCGCGACGTTTCTGCTGATGGGGCCAACCTGCACCCGAGCCTGCGGCTTTTGTCAGGTGGATAAGGGCCACGCGCCTATGCCTCTGGATGCGGATGAACCGCAGAAAGTAGCCGAGTCGGTAAGGCTGCTGGGGCTGCGTTATGTAGTGCTGACTTCGGTCGCGCGGGACGATTTGCCTGATGGTGGAGCAGGCTGGTTTGTACAGACGATGGAGGCGATTCGAGCCCTGAGCCCAGAAACTCAGATTGAGGTGTTAACCCCTGACTTTTGGGGCGGCCAGAATGCGGCTGTAGCGCAGCGTCAGCGGGTAGAGCAGGTCGTTTTAGCGGGGCCTGCGTGCTTCAACCACAATCTTGAGACCGTGCGGCGGCTACAAGGCCCTGTGCGGCGAGGAGCTAAGTACGAGCGATCTCTGGAGGTGCTGCGCACAGTTAAGGCAGTAGATCCAGCGGTGCCGACGAAGTCTGGACTGATGGTGGGCCACGGGGAGACTCTGGCAGAACTCGTGGAGGCCATGCAGGACTTGCGGGCCGTGGAGTGCGATCGCATCACCATCGGCCAGTACATGCGGCCCTCGCTGGAGCATTTGCCGGTGCGCAAATACTGGACACCGGAGGAGTTTGAGGAGCTGGGTGCGATCGCGCATGGGCTGGGCTTTTCCCATGTGCGCTCCGGGCCGCTGGTGCGGAGCTCCTACCACGCAGGTGAGGAATCTTAGAGGTTAGAACAGCAGCCCAGCGGCCCCCTTGATTTGTGCCAAAGGCTCGGCCGCAGGCAGCAGCGGCAGGTGAATCACCGTTTGCTGAGGGAAGCCGTTGGCGGGTAGTATGTCCCCCTGGTGGCAGTTGTGCACCACGTAGCGCTGGGCGATGCCCATAGCGCTGAGCGTTTGGCTTAGCCGCTGCGCCTCTGCCAAAATGGCGGACTGGTTGCGCACTACGCCGATAAACTCGGTGTGCTGGGGGTCTTTGAGTTTTGCCTGGGCCTTAATTACTCGCTGTCGCAGGGTGCGCAGTCTCCCCATGAGCTCGACTCGACCGGCGACGTCTTGGTACTTGATCCACAGCTTGAAAATCCAGGCTAGCCAGTCGCCTAGCGCTGTGGGCATCTCTAGAAACCGCAGCAGGTGCCCGGTGGGAGCAGTATCGAGCACGATCAACTGCTGCTCGTTGCGCTCCAGCAGGTCCATCACTGTGATGAGCGAGAGCATTTCGTCGATGCCGGGGAGCGCCTGGGACACTATCTGTCGCCACGCTTGAGGACCGTAGGCTAACTGCACATCGTCTGCGTTGCTGTCGCCCCCCATCATTTCCGCCAGCTCCCACAGGTAATCCTGGCGAAAGGTTTCCATAACGATGTGGGCATTGACCTCCTGGGCGCTGAGGTTCTGGGTGAGGGAAGTGGGCTCGTGTTCTAAAGCTTGTCCCAGGGCATCGCCCAGGGAGTGAGCCGGGTCAATGGAGACGACGCGAATGGCGGCCTCTGGGTGCTGCTGAGCAAGCCCCCAACTCAGGGCCGCAGCAACAGTGGTTTTGCCAACGCCGCCCTTACCGCCGACTAGGACAAGACGACGACCCTCAGCCACGAGGTCAGAGAATGACGGGGGTACTTTGTCTGGCCAGTGAGCTGTGAGCAGTTGATGGGGTGGCGCTTCTGGGGGTTGGGACAGCTCGTTGAGCGATCGCACCTGCCCTATAAGCTGATCGAGCGCCACGCTGCCCACAGGTTCTTGGGCCTGCTGAGGCAAACCCCACAGCGGCAGTGCCGCCGCCAGAGATCGGAATTTTTCAAGAACAGCCTGCTCAGCGGTATTAGGTGGGCCTTCTGTAGCTGGCAGTAGAATCGTTGGGGACAAGTGGTTGATAATAAAGCCGCCGACAGGAATGTGGAGCTGGGCCAGCGCCTGAACGAAGCGCTGGCTCTCTAGAAGGCTGAGGGGCTGTGCGATCGCAACTACCCAGCAAGCAGTGCGCTGCGGATCCTGCAGCAGCGCTCGCCCCTGCTGCAAATCCTGCTGCATCGATTGAATAAACGCATCGGCCTGGTCGGGGGTGTACTGCCCCGACAGTCTTTGGCTCAGGTAGCGGTGCTTCTCCTGAAACTGCTCCAGCGCCGCCAGCAGCGTATCGAGAAAATCCATCAGGGCGAACAGGTTGAGGGTGTGCCCGCTAGGCGCCATGTCTACCACCACCCGCAGGTTGCCTGCCCCTGCTTGCAAAATGCGCTCAATTTCTAGCAGCGCCATCAGCTCATCGAGACCCGGCCAGCCCATATCCCAAACGGGATTGAGGTCACTGCCCTCGACAAAGCTGCCCCGCTCCACCAGCAGCTCCAAAACGGTTCCATACTGGCGTCGAAAAGCTTCTAGCAAAGCTTTAGCATCGAGCACCCGCACCTGCAAATTGGGTAGATCGGGCAGAGGGCGGGGAGTATTATCAACCGCTATCTGCAGCACATCGCCAAGGGAATGGGCGGGGTCGGTAGAGAGCAGCAAAATTTGCTCGTCTGGAAACTGGTGTGCCCAACGCTGCGCAAACCCGCAGGCAAAGGTTGTTTTGCCGACACCTCCCTTGCCGCTAAAGAGGGCCAAACGGCCGCTGTCGAATGGGTGCATTGCTGATAGACCGCTTGGTGAAGGGCAAACGGCTTGAAACGCTTCTCCTTAAGGTACCCAGGTTGGAAATTGAGGACGTATCGGTGGGAGCGGTGCTTCTAGGTTGCCTATAGAGCCCGCTTAGTGGGCTGGGAGCGTTGAGTACGCCAAACGTTGCGGGATGCGTAG
>DATNQE010000208.1:0-4608 GCA_036702895.1 Trichocoleus sp.
CCACTGTGGGCTGAAGAGCAACTAGCGATCGCAACGCATCCGCCGCCTGGTACCGCGCCCGCTGCTCCAGAGTGCGTCCCAGCAAAATAAAGCTGAGCAGCATCACCGGCTCATCAAAAAAGCACTCCCAGCCAAGACGCGGCAGGACAAAGGCAACCACGCTAGCGGCATAGGCGCTAATTGACCCCAAGGCAACCAGCGTATTCATGTTGGGAGCCAGGCGTCGTGCGCCCTGCCAGCCGTCAACGACAATACTGCGGGCTGGGCCAATAAAGGTAACGGTCGCCAGCAGAAAGTGAAACCACAGGTCACTCAGGACCGGCACGGTGAACCAGCCAAAGTGGTTCAGGTGGCCCAGCGTCGAGAGCAGAAGTAGAAGGGTAGCGATCGCAAGCCGACTCAAATAGGCTTTTTGCTCCTCCTGCTTGCGCTCCAGCCAGTCCGTCAGCCCTGCTGTACTGTCTAGGCTAGCCGCACGCGCTTGCGCTGGAAAGCCTGCTGCTGTCACCTGCTCTGCCAGGGCTTCTGGAGCGACCTGACCTTTAGCCGTCTCAACTACGGCCACTTCGGTAACCAGGTTCACAGTGGCCGAAATCACCCCCTCACACCCCTGGAGCTGCTGCTCCACAGCCCGTACGCAGCCCGCACACATCATGCCGCGCACATCGAGCACAACCGTTTCTCGATCAGGGGGGACCGTTGACGCTAAAGACTCAGCCGCTGAGGCATTCGTTTGCTGGGGAAGAAGCTGCATGGGGGCAACCCTGGGGTAAGACCATCTCTCTTCGCATCATAGATGGAAACCCTACGGTTGCCGGGAATTTGTTCCCTTCGGCTTAATGATTTCTCTGACCAAGGAATAGAACGTTAGCAGAATTGACTGGGCGACATCGTAGCTTCACCGTGATCTGGAATCCAAACCACCCAGTCACCGACCTGCCGACACAGCAGCAGCGCCTCCCTGTGGTTAAAGGGACTGATGGGCTCTCGCAGCGTCACCCAGTCCCCCGGCTGCAAAACGCGCTCGGCTGAAGCCGACCACCCGCTAGGCTGCCATTGGCTGGGGATACTGCTGGTGGTGGAAATATCTAATGTCATGGACCAACTCCTGCTTGGCAAGTTGAGCCTTCACCCACCCAATGTCTACGGCAGAAAGGCAAATTGCCAAGCTCTAAAGATTTCTGTATCCAAAGCTACAGAATTTTACCCCACTGCATCAAGCTGTCTTAGTAGAACGTCATACGAGCTCATATAGCGGGTGTTGAGCTAGTTACCCCATTTGGGAGGAGTGGGGTGGGCCAGACAAGGGGTTCGCCCCTGCACCCCGGTTCCTAATCAATCCGTCCACTGCTATAAAACTGCCTCAATGGTCCCATCCTTCAAAGGTTCTCGAATGCCTGCTCAAGCGCTCTGGCCAATCACTCTGTATCAAATGCTCAAAAGGCGAAGCACCGCTGCCTTGGCTGGGCTACCCTCAACCAAAAGCGATGCCTCGCCTTCCAATGTTTAATTCAAGAGGCTAAAGCTAAAGCCGCTAAAATTAACGGTTTCCGGGCGTGCGGCCACCCTCGTCATTGCTGCCGCCGTGAGGCCTAGAGTTGCCAGGATCACAACCCTCAGCACCGTTGCCAATGCCCTGATTGCAGTTTTGACGACGGCCATCATCGTCGTCATCATCGTCATCGTCATCATCATCGTCGTCATCCCCATCAACAGAGGTATCCGTCGTGGTGGTCGTAGTGGTCGTGGTGGTGTTGGTGTTGATAACGTTGCTCAGATTGGTGGAGTTGACGATGTAGGCAGACTGAACCGCCTCTACTCGACCCAAGTGCACAAGCGCCTGGTAGACAAAGCCGCAGGCTTCACCGCGAGTAACCGTCTGGGTCAGATTGAGCGTCCGCAGCTGCGGGTAGTTAACCAAAATGCCCCGCTCGACTAGGGCCGCAATAATTACCCGGTACTCGGAGGGGATGCTGCTGGCATCGGTGAAAACGCTCAGCAATTGATCTACTGATTGCCCCGAGGAAACCTGGGTAATCCCCAACCCTCTGGCCAGAGACACCAGCATGTCCAGACGGGTAAGGGTAGCGTTGGGGTTAAACGTACCGTTGGAAATGTTGATAAAGCCGCGAGAGTAGGCGGTCTGAATCGATTGGTAAGCCCAGTAGCTGCGGGATAGGTTGCGGATAGTAACCACTTCGCGCACCACCGGACGCTGCCCAAAGGCTTGGGCCATCATGGCCGCGAACTGAGCCTGGGTCAGGCTGTTGGAGGGCAGAAATAGCCCGCCGGGAAAGCCGCTGACCACATTAATGGACGACAAGCGGTAGACAAAGTCGCTAGCCCAGTAGTTGGTGGCCAAGTCGGTATAGCGAACCTGGCTGACCTGAGTGGTGGTCGTGGTAGTCGTGCGGGTTTCCTGAATCCGCACTTCGCCGCCTTCAGCGTCGTCGTCATCATCATCGCCATCGTCGTCGTCCTTGAGCAGGGACTTGTCATACAGCCAGTCAAAGTCCTGAATAGGCCCCGACACCTTATTAGTCTCAGAAGCGGGTGCTGCCTCCGAGGGGGTTTGTGCGATCGCAGAGGAACCTGTCAATACTGCAGCCGCCATCATCAGTGCGGCTAAGGAGGCTCGGCGTGTGAACCATGCCCAGTTAATTTGAGACATCTTCATTCCCTATAGAAATTAAATCCGCGAAAAGTGAGTGGTAGATCGCGCCTAGAGCTACAGTTCCCAATTAGGAGAAAAATTTCGCTAGTTCTCTTGCTGCATCAGCGCATACCGTCAGCTATCGCATTTCTTCAAATTTCGACGAGAGCCTGCCATTTCAAGTTGCGTTTGTGGGGCGGCTTCACTTAGGGCACACAAAATCGCCACTGCTGTAAAGGCTTTGCAAAAGGAATAGATTTGGGGAACAAATCTCAAGCCGTTTCGGCACACAAGCCCTGCTTGTACGGCATTCGTGTTCAGCTAAAACAGCTGTGAATCAGGACTGCTTGGGGCCATTGTGTGATGAGTGGCTCCTAGACTCTGCCCTGCTGATGATTCAATGCCCTAAGCTATCCGACCAACGCAATAGGGATTCTTACCGCTTGGCGCAGCACATCTACGCCGCTGACAAACCTGCTGTTAACGGCTGTGGCTCATTCATCACTGTGGTGCAGCTGCTTTACAGCTGGCCGGGTAAAAACTGCTGCAAGATCGCGCTCGGCGGTCGATCCCAAGTATCGATATGCTCGTAAATCTGACCTTCGGACGTGAGTTTGTAGATAGAGAACCCATTAAAGAACAGGCGAGTTTTCCACGGCAGCCGCAAAGTGCCTCGCACCGTCCAGTCTGCCCGTATCTGATCAGAAGCAGCCGCTTCTACCTTATGCAGATCAAAAAACAACTCCGTAAAAAACAGCTGCCCATGAAACCGCAGGGTCCAAAAAATAATGCGGTAGCTGAGTTTGCCCTTGAACCGATTGACCGGATCTCGGAAGCAAATATCGGGGGTGTAGATGTCGTAGGTAATGTCCCTCTCAAACAGAGTCGGCAGATCAGCCTGCAGAACCTGAATTGCAGCCTCTACCCGCGAGGGATCCGGAGCCGGGAAACCTGGTTTCTCCAGATTAGGGCGAAGGGAATCAGGGGCGCCCTGGTGACAACCGCCATCCGCTACCTGATTAGGAGAATCGGCCGAGCACTCCGTCATGATGATTTGAAAGCTACAGCCCAAGCATTAACACATTACAAGATCCGGTTCAAGGCTTCGGCAGATGTGTCGCTATTGCTTGAACCGACAGATAGTTCATTGAGCTTGGAGCAATAGACTCAGGAATTCCGGCAAAGCAGTCAAGGGCTAGATAAAGTTAGTAAGCTGCTGTTACGGCCGCTTCTAAAGCAAAGACCCCTAAACTCACAACACCCTATGGTTCGCTTCATTTTTAGCCTTTTATTGGCAGCGTCTCTAGCCCTAGCCGCCGGGCTTGGCGCTGCAGCGCCAGTTAGCGCCTCTCAAATACAGTCTATGGTTACCGCTGCACTACCTGGATTTAACGGCGTTTTTGCCGGCAGCCGCCCCAATACCATAGGCATTAAAGACGGCAAGCTTGCGCCCTGCCCCGGTTCTCCTAACTGCGTAGTCAGTCAGGGCGCTCAAGATAAAGAGCACGCCATTGCCCCTATTGCCTACAGCGGTAGCCAGACCGACGCGCTGAATCGTCTCAAAGCTGTCATTGCTGCCCAGCCTCGCACAGCTGTTATCGAGGAGCGCGACGACTACCTCTACGCCGAATTCAGCAGCCGCTTGATGGGTTTTGTTGACGATGTAGAGTTTTTCTTTGACCCAGGGGCCCCTGTAATTCAGGTGAGATCTGCTTCTCGCCTCGGCGAGTCTGACCTAGGCGTGAACCGCAAGCGCATCGAGACCATTCGGGCTGCATTTGCGGTTGCTGACCCGGTGTAGCCCGCCGAATCACCCTTTACCTAATTCAAGCATTGCCTTTTTCACAGCCCTCTTCCCAGAAATCTTCTGGGAAGAGGGCTAGCTCATTTTTAGCCTGCGCGCTTTGGCCTGCGCGCTAACGGAGAGTTGCCACAACTAACCGCCAAAGCCAGCG
>DATNQE010000215.1:0-3143 GCA_036702895.1 Trichocoleus sp.
TTTTCAACTTGACCGTCGTGATCCCGATGATTAATGCCGCCGGGGACCCAGATGTGTTCTTCGATGCGGCTCGAATGTTTCGGTATTTGCAGGTAGCGGTTGTGCAGCTGCTCGGCGTTAGCTTGTGTATCCTTTTACCTCGGTACCGCTATTTCCGTGAGCGGCCAGAAGTCGCTTTGCTGCTGCTGGCGTGGGTGCTGATGTTGCTGCCGCAGTTTATGGCTACGCTGCGGGGGCAGGCGCAGTTTGATGTCGATATTTGGATTTTGTTTTACGCCATTCAAGCGCTGCTTGTGCCGGTGCATTGGCGGCTTCACCTCCTGTCGCAGGCGGTGGTGGTTGCCGTCTTTGTAACAGAGTTTTTGCTAGGTATGCGCGACCCCGATGTGGTGATGCATGCCTCCTATTTTGTCGGGTTTGCCTACGCGCTAATTATTTGTGCGATCGCAGATCTAGGCGTCTTTCTCTACGAGGGCCTGCTGCGCCGGGAGTTTGAGCTGCGGCAGCAGCTACAGGTCTTTACCCACGCCGTGTCTCACGATTTGCGCAACCCCATTTTGGGCCTGGTAATGCTGCTCAAAAGCCTGGAGAAAACGGCAGGCGACGTGATTCAGCTGCCGCGCCCAGTGCTCACCCAAATGATTGCCAGCGGCGATCGCCAGATGGCGCTGATCGACTCTCTGCTGGAGGTTCATAGTGCTGAGCTGCACAGCCTTGTGCTGCACCGCCAGAGAATGGCGCTGCACGACCTAGCGAGTTCCGTCCTGGCGGATTTTCGGCCGTTTTTGGAACAGCATCAGGCCACCGCTACCCTGACCATTTCCCAAGATTTGCCCCTAGTTGAGATCGATGCGCTACAGGTGCGGCGGGTGTATGAAAACCTGCTGTCGAATGCGCTGCGGCACAACGGCCCTGGCCTGCAGCTGTACTTAGAGGCAGAGGTTACAGCAGAACCCGCTTCGAGAGGAGAAACCTGTCAGTGGCTGCGCTGCACCGTCCGTAACGACGGTACAGCGCTCACCCAGGAGCAGTGCAGCTCCATATTTGAGCTTTACGCTCGCGGCCCTAACCGCCGACAATCCCTAGGGCTGGGGCTGGGTCTTTACATTTGCCGGCAGATTATTTCGGCCCACGGCGGCAAAATTGGTGCCGACAGCGGCTCTCACCGAGGCGTTACGTTTTGGTTTACGCTGCCGGTTGCCGCTTCAACGTAGCCTTGTTTGAGCAGACGATGGGGAGCCCAGCCGGGGTCGCCGTTTCTCTGGGCACCCAAACCCGGGTCCTCAGCTGTTCGAATCTAGCCGAGGACCGTTACCCGTCACCCAATCTGCCGCATTCGGTACGTCTGCCAGCGCCACGCCAGCCCGATCAGCGCTAGCCCTAACACCACACCGGGCTCTGGTACGGTTTCCGAATCAGCATTGCGGAATTCAAAATCAACCTCCTCGTAGGGCGAGGGGCTGGTGAGCAGGGGCTGAGGCTGCCCTTTGAGGTACTGATCAAAAAAGGCCAGGGCGTACTGATTGATCAGCGTTGCCCCACGACTGGGATCGATGGATCCAACCTGGTACAGGTCAGCGGCCCCAACCTCTGCCAACAGCGGCAGCAGGAAAGGCGCATCAGCAAAGTTGTGGTGCTTTGCGCCCTCCAGGGTCAAGTTGTAGCGATCGCCCGTTAGATTGCTGAAAAAGGCCTGTTTAGAGGCATCCGAGAGGAAAGCATTCTCAGAGTTCATCAGCATAAAGGGCCGATCAAGTCCTGTTTTGACCACCTCGCCCCACAGTGAGCCGTCCAGGTTTAACCCGACATCAAAGCGCTCATCTAGCCGCATCGCTTCTGCTGCGGTTGCCCCACCGAGGGAATGACCGAAGACGCCGACCCGATCCAGGTCGAGCCGGGCCGTCAATCGATTTTGTGGATCGCTGGCGTTAAGCCGAGTCAACTCGTCAAGCACAAACTGTAGGTCCGCTGCTCGTAAGGCGGTCTCTTTTTCAGAGGCGGCCTGATACATTGCGGGGTTGCCAAAATCAGCAACCAAACTCGGATCTTGAGGAATGATCTGACCATCGAGCAGCCCAGTCACCAAAGCATCGTAAGGATGGGTTACCGATGCCACGATGTAGCCATGGCTGGCGAGAGCTTCTGCCTGAGCCGTGTAGGTTTGGGAGAGCTCCCCAAACCCGTGAGAAAACAGCAGAACGGGGTAAGCAGCCTGATCTGCTGCCAGCGCTGCCTCTAAAAACGAGCGAGGCCGTACTAAGTTGAACAACCCAAACTCAGGCACCTCAGCCAGAGGAAAGGGGATGTAGCTAGCAGGCTGGGTTCCTCCACCTGCAGCAGGGTACCAAATCTGAAGACCTAGCTGGCGCTTGTCCACCGGGTCAAGTGTGAAGGTTTCGTCGCGGCTGCTATCGAGCAGCTGATAGTAGGTGGTGCCTGTGGTGTAGGGGCCTGTCAGCGCGGGTAAGTCTAGCCCGGTTTCAAGCACAGCGGCGTTGGCACCTTGAGCCCCCAATCCTAGCAGCGCCAGGCCACTCAGGGCCACGACGCTCCACTGGGGCATATGCTTAATCTGCATTGAAAATGACCTGCTAACGAAGATGGAATGTGAATGACCGTGAAGCCCAAGCCCACGAAGTTAAGCCAATAGTAGGGTTAGCAGCCAGGCTCCTCAATATCGATCCGGCAATATTAACAATTGACCGACAGCAACTTGAGGGACACCCGAAATAGCGTGTGTCCTTACAAGCTGGGCCCACAATCGTTTGAAACTAGGGGCTCACCGATAGGCTGCTGATTACTGCCTAGAACGCGCAAATCACAGAGCTTGCTGGCGCCAGCAGCAACGATGGCAAAGCGGTCTTGCTCGGCGGCATCTTGCAGAACAAGATCGTTGTCGAAGCGCGCCTCAATCACCGCGACCTCCGGATCAAGCACTAGGCCTTCCACAATGGCGTAGCCGTCATCGGGGGCGTAGCCGATGGTGTAGGTAATAGGTTGGGCTGACTCCAGAGTTTGGGTTTCCGACATCATGCTGCCGCTGCTGCTAGGCCGCAGGGTCGGCCCTTGACGCACTAAAACGGTGTAGCCGTTGACGAACAAGGGGGAAGTGGCTGCTGGGGCTTCAGCAGCACCGCAAACGC
>DATNQE010000216.1:0-4070 GCA_036702895.1 Trichocoleus sp.
TTGGTGCCGCTGACCCTGTTGATGACCTACCCCCTAGGAGCGACCGGAGCTTTGTACGCGGTGATTGCGATCGCGCTGGGCTATCTATTCCTCAAGAAAGCCTGGGCATTGCTCAAAGCGCCCTCCGACCGCGACCTGGCCCGCGACCTGTTCAAGTACTCCATCTTTTATATGATGCTGCTCTCGGCCGGTATGGTGGTTGATAGCCTGCCCCTGACCCAAGATGCAATCAGCGCCCTCTCAGGAACGCTTAAGCCTCTGGTGAGTGCTCTGCTACAGCTGTAGGCGCTTCTTTTGACAGCCGTTCCTTGCCCTGGGCCTGGTTAAGGTCTGGGGCTTTTTGTTGGTTTGGGATCAGCTCAGCAAGGCCGCAAGCGGTTTGACCCGGGCAAGAACCTAGTGGCAGAAGTCGTAATGACGGCCATGAATTATCCTAGAAGAGTGAAGTTGTGTAACATCTCTGGGTCGCTACGAGCGGATCGAGCGGTATGGCGCCTGCGGTATTAGTTGAGAAGCTTAAGAAGTCCTACGGATCGGTGGAAGCGGTTAAAGACGTTTCCCTGGCGATTGAACCGGGCGAAATTTTTGGTCTGCTGGGGCCCAATGGGGCCGGTAAGACGACCACTATTCGCTGTCTGTGTACGCTGGCTACGCCGGATGCAGGCAGGGTCGAAGTAAACGGTATTTCGGTTGTAGACAACCCTAAGCTGGCTCGCCAGTACCTGGGCTACATTGCTCAAGAGGTCGCTCTCGACCCAGTGCTGACGGGCCGAGAGCTGCTGCAGCTGCAGGCCGCGCTCTATCACATTCCCCGGCGGGTCGCGCGCGATCGCATCGAGCAGATGATCGGCCTGCTGGAGCTCTCCGACTGGGCTGATAAAAAGACCAAAACCTACTCGGGCGGCCTCAAGAAGCGGCTCGACCTGGCCCTGGGGCTGCTGCATCAGCCCGACGTGCTGGTGCTAGATGAGCCGACTGTAGGGCTAGATATTGAGACCCGCTCAGCGGTTTGGCAATTTTTGCGCCAGCTCAGAGCGGCCGGCACCACCATTCTGATCACTAGCCACTACCTGGAAGAGGTCGATGCTCTGGCCGATCGAGTTGCCATCATCGACAGCGGCGTGGTGATCTCAGCCGGTACACCCGGCGAACTCAAAGACCGCATTGGGGGCGATCGCATTACCCTGCGCATTCGCGAGTTTACCCCCGACGATGAAGCGGCTTCGGTGCAGCAAATGCTGGCTCAGCTGCCGTTTGTGCAGGAGGTCATTGTTAACAGCGCCCAGGGCAACTCTCTCAACCTGGTCGTTACACCCCAGTCCGATGCGCTATCGACAGTGCAGCAGGCGCTTAAGGAAGCAGGTCTACCGACCTTCGGTATTTCCCAGTCGCGCCCCAGCCTAGACGACGTTTACCTGGCCGCTACTGGGCGCACCCTGATTGATGCCGAGCTAGCGGCTGTCGGCACTCGCGATTTGAAAAAAGAGCGTAAGGAAGCCATGAAAGGGACTTAAGCCTTCGCTCTTATCTCCTATCTTTACAACAACGCCATAGACCCCTCAAGCCATCCTCAGCCCTATGAGTACTACTCTCACCCCCAAATCCTCACCCCCTGAAAATTCGGCTCTAGACAACCCCGATCTGCGGGCCTGGAAGTCGGCTGCGACTGCGGCAGCAGCGGCGACCGTACCTGGTTTGTTCTCCGGGGCTTTCGTTCAGGAAACCCAGGCGATGACCCGGCGGCTGTTTATTCAGCTCCAGCGGCGGCCCTCGACGCTGATTGCTGGAGTCATTCAGCCCCTGATCTGGCTGGTGCTCTTTGGCGCGCTGTTCCAGAACGTGCCCTCCGGCCTGTTTGGAGAAAGCACCAACTACGGCCAGTTTTTGGCGGCGGGCATCGTTGTGTTTACCGCCTTTGGGGGGGCTCTGAATGCTGGGCTGCCGGTCATGTTCGACCGGGAGTTTGGCTTTTTGAATCGTTTTCTGGTAGCGCCTTTGGCATCGCGTTACTCCATCGTGGTGGCCTCGGCCCTGTTTATTGCCGTCATGAGCATGGTGCAGACCGCTTCGATTATCGGTTTGAGCGCATTGTTGGGGGCAGGGCTGCCTGGTCCTGTGGGTCTAGGCCTGGTGGTGCTGATCGTGCTAACCCTGGTGCTGGGGGTCACGGCCCTAAGCCTGGGGCTGACCTTTGCCCTGCCGGGACACATTGAGCTGATTGCCGTTATTTTTGTTACCAACCTGCCGCTGCTGTTTGCCAGTACCGCCCTGGTGCCGCTGGACTTTATGCCGGGCTGGCTGCAGGTAGTGGCCTGTCTCAACCCGCTCACCTACGCGATTGAGCCGATTCGCTACATTTACCTCTACCCCGACTGGTCTTTGTCCAGCGTGGTGCTGCAGGCGCCCTTTGGCAACATTACGCTGGGAATGTGTTTGGCAGTGCTGGCAGGCTTTTGTGCGATCGCGCTGGTCGCCATTCAGCCGCTGCTGCGCCGTCGTATTGCCTAACGCAAGACTGACTCCGGCAGTGCTCTGCTCGAATGGTTGTTGGAATGTGTCTGCTGCGTGGGGTCGTCGCTGTTAGGGTTTATTTGATATAGTCGGGAACGTACTCTATGCTCAAAGCGTCATTAAACTTTAGTTTTGTAGACTCTAGCTCTGTAGAAAGATTCTCAAAACCCGGTTTAACTGACCAGAGCCTTCGTAAGAACCCCTCTTTAGCGGTTCTTAAGAGTGTTTTTGTTCAGTGGTGTCAAGGAGTGTTCCATGGCCTGCTTTTCCAAGTTTCGTGTTGCTCTAATGGGTGCAGCTGCCGTTTCTGGCTTACTGATGCCGGCGGCGATTGCCCAGGAAGCGACGACTGGCACCGCCAGCATGATCGACCCCAACTCTGGATTCAACTCCCCCGATGGCGGCAGTGATTTGTTTAGCGACCCCAACGCGCCGCTCGATTTGATTCACCGGGCCATTCTGATGAACAACATGAGCCTGACTGAGTTTCGCCAGCAGCAGCAGCAGCGCATCTCTAATGAGGCTGCCAATTTTCGTCAGCGGCAGCAGGAAGCGCTGCGGCAGCAGCCGGCTGCCGCCTCGACAGAAGCCGCTCCTGAGGACGGAGATCTCTAATTGGTTGGTGAGCGCTTTGCGGTAGTCGAGCGCTAGAGCGGGTACTTAATATTTCTTAGGGTCTTTCCAAAACGTCCCTACAAAGCGAGGGCACTTTACTGTGCTCTCGTTTTGCTTAGGGAGGGCAAGGGCTGGTGTGTGGTTTAGTCATTTGGGCAGACTACTGATGCGCCAGGCGTTTCTCAAAATTGGCAGCGGGCGCGGCTTTTTAGCTTAACTCCACAAGCCTATAGGTGTTTTGGAAACCCCAACCATGGCAATAGATACTCCCCAACCCCAGCCCTTGACTTCCACCGAGACTGGGCAAAACCGAGGTCCGCTGGCCCAAGTGCTGGCCTCAGGCAAAGCCTGGACGAGTCGGCTCAGTATTCGGCGCAAAATTTATCTGGGATATCTGCTGCCTCTGGGCATTGCCGTGATAGGGACGACCACCGGCATTGGGGTTGGGCGGCAGGCGTATGAACTGGCCGAGCAGCGCCGGGAGGACGTCATTGAAGAAGTGGCCCTCACCAGCCAGCTTCAGCTTCAGCTTTCGCACCTGCGCCTGCACCAGCAAGAGCTGCCCGCAGCCTTGTCTGATTCGGTCGATCGCGCTGAAACGGTGGCGCTGCTGCAGGAGCATGTGCCGATGTTGGCGCAGGCTTGGGACGAACTCAAAAAGGATTATCTCAACAACCATGTCGATGAGACGGCAGAGGAGACTCTCCTGATTCGACATCTAATTGAAACTTACGATCCGATGGTCGCTCGCTACGTGGAGCGGCTTGGGCAGGAGATTTCTGCGATCGCAGCAGCTGATGAGGCCGATCTACAGACGCTGCAGAATAGGCTGCAGGGACCCAGAGATCAGCCTACTGATTTGCTCATAGAATCGCTGACAGAAGATTTAGAGGCGCTTCAGGAAGTGGCGCTAGAGGAACAGGTCACGGCCACAGTAGAGCTGC
>DATNQE010000228.1:0-2224 GCA_036702895.1 Trichocoleus sp.
ATCGAGCACAAGGATGGCACTCTCGATACCTTCTATGCTCACCTGTCCCAGGCGCTAGTCGAGTCGGGGGACTGGGTAGAACAGGGCACAGTCATTGGACACGTTGGCACCACTGGCTACTCCACTGGACCGCATCTGCACTTTGAGGTGCGCCGTCTCTCGGCGGAGGGATCTGTTGAGGTAGATCCCATGGTTGAACTGGGGCCTGCGCCGACTTACGCCAACCAAACTGTGTCAACGGCTCCTGAGGAGCCTGAGCCGGCAGCGGCTGAGCCAGTTCCCTCGGTCCAGCCCAGCCCAGAATATTCCGTCGCCAGAATCTCGGAAGTTAAGAGCTTAGACTCACGGATTTCAGTCGCCCCTGTAGAACCGGCAAGCAGCGCTGCTCAACCGCAGGCCTCACCCGCTGCTCAAAACATCAGCGTAGCTGCAGCCAGCGCTTCTCCACCCGCAGCAGCGCCACAGCCAATCGTTCCAGACCGAATCAGCACTCTCAAGCTTGAGGACCTTGATCGCTGGTCAAACCTGTGCCGTTCCCAAATGGCGAGCGATCAGTACGCTGAAGCTTTGGCCGCCTGCAATCGCACCATTGCGCTGCAGCCCGCTAATTTGGACCTCTGGATGATGCGGGGGCAGATTTTGGAGAAACTGGGTCGCCCCAGCGAAGCGGCGGCGGTCTATAGCTATGTGCTGCAGCGACAGCCACAGCATGCCGAAGCCCAACGGCTGCGAGGCCTGGCCCTTCTGGCGTCAGACAAGTTAGCAAAGGAGAAGATGACCCAGCCC
This sequence comes from Trichocoleus sp., assembly GCA_036702895.1. Lineage (GTDB taxonomy): Bacteria > Cyanobacteriota > Cyanobacteriia > Phormidesmidales > Phormidesmidaceae > JACVSF01. The sequence continues at coordinate 787 of DATNQE010000228.1, forward strand.
TAGAATTTTTAGCAGCGGTACCTACCCACGCTGCTAAAAATCCACGCCGCGCTTTAGGTCGATGCCCTTCTCGGCATAGTGCTTGTGGTTGAAGACTTCAGAGTGGGCACTTGCCAGCTCGAAGTAGGCGGGCGGTTTCTTGCAGCGTCCGGTAATAATCACTTCTGTGTCTCTGGGCTTGCGCAGCAGCGCCTGCACAATCGGCTCCTGGGGCAGCAGCTCCAGGTCAACGGTGGGGTTAAGTTCGTCGAGAATAATGGTCTTGTACAGGCCCGATGCGATCGCAGTGCGAGCAATTTCCCAGCCTCGCTCGGCCTCTACATAGTCAATTTCCTGCTGCTGACCCCGCCAAACAATGGCATCGCGACCGCAGCGCTGGTGATCTACCAGGTTGGGGTAGCTCTTGCGCAGCGCCGCAATGGCGGCATCTTCGGTGTAGCCGTTGCCGCCTTTGAGCCACTGCATAATCAGCACCCGGTGAGACTTGTCCTGACTAATGCCGCGGCCAATGGCCTGCAGCGCTTTGCCCAAGGCGCTGGTAGACTTGCCTTTGCCGTCTCCGGTGTAGATTTCAATCCCTTCAATGCCCACCTCGCCGTGCTGCTGGGGCTTCATCTCTGAGTGCAGATCGGCGATGTCGAGCAGGGGTCGGGGTGCCCCCCGGCCTGTCGCAATAATTTCCAGATGTTCTGGCTTGCGCTTAAGGGTGCGAACCACTTCGTCGAGGGGCAATAGGCCCAGATCTAGCACCGGGTTGATTTCGTCGAGCACGACGACTGAATAAAGGCCCGATGCGATCGCGCCCTTAGCCACATCCCAGCCCCGCTGTGCCTCCTGCTTATCAAACCGAGTGATGTCCTGGGGGCCAAAAAACTCCGCTCGCCCGGTGCGTACCTGGTCAATCAGGTGGGGAAAGCCGCGCTGCAGTGCTTCAATGGCAGCGTCCTCGTCGTAGGTGCGGCCCGGCCCTTTCAAAAACCGCAGCAGCAGCACCCGGCTCTCCATGAAGTGGTGAATGCCTAGGCCAATCGAGCGCAGCACGACTCCCAGAGCCACTTGAGACTTGCCCTTGCCCTCCCCGTCATAGACATGAATCTGCCCTGACAGCCGTTCGCTAGTCTGCTGCGCTGTCCGAATACCGATGCCGGTTCTAACCATTGTGCTGAGTCAGTGCTTGGGAGTAGGGAAACGAGAGGAAATTGCAAGGCCTGATTCAAGATTCTATCGGAACCACAGGGGGAAAACGGGCTTTTGCAAGGGAACTGATGCAGCCCAGCCCTCATCTTGAAGCGATCTTGAAGGTGCGGCAAGTTGTAGTCTTTGGCATTTTTGGACTCAGTCTGATTGGCCCTTAGGCTCCAGTAGTCTGCCAAATCCCGCCTGATTTGAGTCTAGGCGGCAGCAGCCCCCTTTCAGCCGCTGAAAGGGGGCTGCTGCC
>DATNQE010000236.1:0-6770 GCA_036702895.1 Trichocoleus sp.
GGCATCGGCAAGTGCTGCTTCTCTTTGGCTTAAAGGGATGTAGGCATTCGGAGGAGCTCAGGTGATCAGGTAGGATAAGTTTAGACATTAACTTTTATGGTTAAGACGGTTAGTTGTTAGGATGCCTGGGTAGATGCCTAAGTCCTGTAAAGGTATGTCAGCGGCCAAAACGCAGCTCCTACCTTAAAGCATTGGACCTGGTTTTTGAGTACCTAAATGAGGCTTTCTAAACTCTTTTCTGGCTTTTGTTGAGTTTTTCAAAAGCCTTTACTGGTCAACCTGCGTGGGACTGCTTTCGCTAGAAGGTCGGCTGAGGGTAGGGGGTCTAGTAAAGCTAAACCAAACGAAGTCAGCATTGGTTGAAGCGATGAGTTCGCTGATCATGTTTTTTCGGGTCGTCAAGGATCCTGGCAATGTCGCAGTTTTTAGTTGAGACGAGTTGGTTGCTGCCGGTGTACGGCTTGATTGGGGCGATCGCATCGCTGCCTTGGTCAACAGGGTTTATTCGGCGCACAGGATCTCGTCCGGCGGCTTATCTCAATATCTTGATGACCGTGGTAGCTTTTATCCACGGCTTGGCTATCTTCCGCAGCATTTGGAACCAGGGGCCGCAGGAGCTGGTGGTGACATGGCTGCGGGTGGCAGATCTCGATCTGTCTCTAGCCTTTGACATTTCTGTACTTAATATGGGGGCCCTGGAGCTGATCACAGGCTTAAGCCTGCTGGCCCAGATTTTTGCCCTTGGGTATATGGAGAAGGATTGGGCTCTGGCTCGCTTCTATTCCCTCATGGGATTTTTTGAGGGAGCTATGAGCGGCATTGTGCTGAGCGGCTCCTTGTTCCTCTCCTACTCCCTGTTGGAGATGCTGACGCTGTCTACCTATTTACTGGTGGGCTTTTGGTATGCTCAGCCGCTGGTGGTAACGGCGGCTCGCGATGCCTTTTTGACTAAGCGCATTGGCGATGTGCTGCTGCTGATGGGGGTGATTGCGCTAGCGGCGCTAGCGGGCAGTCTCAACTTCAACGATATCTATGAATGGGTGAAGACAGCGGACTTGGCTCCCTGGGCGGCTACTCTGCTGGGCTTGGCCCTGATTGCAGGACCCACAGGCAAGTGCGCTCAGTTTCCGCTGCACCTCTGGCTCGATGAGGCGATGGAGGGGCCTAACCCCGCTTCGATCTTGCGCAACTCGGTAGTGGTGACCTGTGGCGCCTACGTGCTGATTCGGCTGCAGCCGATTGTGGTGCTTTCGCCCGTAGCGCTTCAAGCGCTAGTGGTTATTGGCTCAATGACGGCGGTGGGGGCGTCCCTTGTGGCGCTGGCCCAGATCGACATGAAGCGGACCCTGTCTTACTCCACCAGCGCCTATCTAGGGCTGGTCTTTATTGCGGTAGGCATGGAGTGGCCGGGGGTGGCCCTAATGCTGCTGTTTACCCACGCGATCGCAAAGGCCCTAATTTTTATGGCGGTGGGCTCGATCATTCTCACGACCAGCAGCCAGAATGTTACCGAGATGGGCGGTCTAGCCCGCAAGATGCCCGCCACGACGTTAGCTTTCGGGGCCGGGGCGCTGGGTATGGTGGGCTTTTTGCCTTTGGGCTGCTTCTGGGGTATGCGCCTGGGCATCGACTTCTTCTGGGACAGCCATCCTGCGTTAGTGGCTGTGTTCCTGCTGACCAACGGCTTAACGGCGTTTAATCTGGTACGGGTCTTCCGGCTGGTCTTTTTGGGCGCGGCTCAGCCCAAGACTCGCCGAGCCCCCGAAGTGCCCTGGCCCATGGCGGTGCCCATGGTCACTTTATCGGTGCTGACGCTGCTGCTGCCCCTGGTGATGTATCGGCTGTCGCTGCTGCCGCCTTGGCAGTACATCAACCCCGCCGCGGTGGTTCTGCTTATCTCCTCCGGGCTGGTCGGTGGTATTTTGGGAGCGCTGGTGCCCCTGTCTAAAATTCTCACCCGCTCGCTTTATCGGCCGGTGCGCATCCTGCAGGATATCTTGGCCTACGACTTCTACACCGAGCGGATTTATAAGTTCACGGTGGTAATGGCCGTCAATCGCCTCTCCCAACTCAGCAGCTGGTTTGATCGCTACGTCGTTGATGGTTTGGTGAACGCAGTGGGGCTGGTGTCCCTACTCAGTGGCGAGGGGCTGAAGTACAGCATTACCGGGCAGTCTCAGCTCTATTTGTTCACCATCGTTACCGGCATTAGCCTGCTTGGGATTTTCATGACCTGGTCTCTTTGGTAGTCGCGGCAACCTAATATGCTCAGTGCTCTTTTGATCATTCCAGCGATCGGCGCGATCGCAATCATCCTCTGGCCCGGCTCGCTCAGGGCTGAGCAGGCGCGCTATGGGGCGATGGCCGTGTTGGCTTTGAGCCTGGCCTGGGTCGTCATGTTGGCCCTCCGGTTTGATGTGGCCAATCCGGGGCTGCAGTTTGAGGAGGCGCTGGCCTGGGTTGAGCCCTTAGGGCTGACTTACAAGCTAGGCATAGATGGCCTATCGCTGCCGCTGCTGCTGATTAATAGCCTGCTAAGCCTGGTAGCCATTTACGCTACTGAAGTCACAGTTCAGCGGCCCCGCCTCTATTTCTCGCTGATGCTGCTGATCAACGGAGCGGTAGCGGGCGCCTTTTTGTCAGAAAACCTGTTGCTGTTCTTCATCTTCTACGAGCTGGAGCTGATTCCCCTTTACCTGCTGATTGCGATCTGGGGCGGAGCCCGACGGGGATATGCGGCTACCAAGTTTTTAATCTACACGGCCCTCTCCGGCATTTTGATTCTGGGCGCGTTTTTGGGGTTGGCCTGGCTCTCGGGTACGGGCAGCTTTGACTACTCCCCCAGCATGGCCCAGTCGCTTACCCTGGCCCAGCAAACGACGCTGCTGATCGCCCTTTTGGTTGGCTTTGGCGTTAAGGTGCCGCTGTTTCCGTTCCACACCTGGCTGCCCGATGCGCACGTAGAGGCTTCTACGCCGGTTTCGGTGCTGCTGGCGGGCGTGCTGCTGAAGCTGGGCACTTACGGCCTGCTGCGCTTTGGTCTAGGTCTATTTCCAGAGGCCTGGTTCAATCTGTCGCCCTGGTTGGCCTCCTGGGCAGCGGTGAGCGTCCTCTACGGGTCGCTGGCGGCCATCTCCCAGACCGATATGAAGAAAATGGTGGCCTACAGCTCCATTGGCCACATGGGTTACATCCTGCTGGCGGCGGCAGCAGCGACGCCCCTGAGCATTTTGGGAGCCATATTCCAAATGATCAGCCACGGCCTGATCTCGGCGATGCTGTTCCTGCTGGTGGGCGTGGTTTACCACAAGACCGGCACGCGGGACCTGACGGTGCTGCGGGGTCTATTGAACCCAGAGCGAGGGCTGCCGATCGTGGGCTCGCTCATGATTTTGGGAGTGATGGCCAGTGCCGGGATTCCGGGTATGGTCGGCTTTATCTCCGAGTTTCTCGTTTTTCGCGGCAGTTTTCTGGCCTTTCCCACCCAAACGCTGCTCTCAATGGTGGGCTCTGGTTTGACGGCGGTTTACTTTTTGCTGCTGATGAACCGGGCCTTTTTTGGCCGGCTTGCGATCGCACCCCCGAGCGCAACGCCTCAGCTCGATGTAAACCTGCCGCCGGTAGCCTGGTCCGATCGGGCTCCAGCCGTGGTCCTGGCGCTGCTTATTGTGGCCCTGGGGCTGCAGCCTAGCTGGATGACTCGCTGGAGCGAAGGCACCACCATTGCCCTGTACCAGCCCTACAGCGTTGTAGCGCGAGCTGAGGCTCCGCGACAGATCTCCCAACTGCCGGCTCAGCTATCCACCCCATCTTGCCTTGACGTTGCTGCCGAGGTTTGCCAGCCATGATTGCCTCATCTGCGGTTGACACTGCCATTCATCCCCTAGAGTCATTTGTTGAGCGGCTCCTGCAGGGCGATGCTCTACTGCCCGATTCCGAAACCAACGTGCTGGAGGTCGTGGGCATCCTCAAAAGCTATGGAGTGGTGCTCGATGCCTACTCCATCAACCTGTGCTACATTGCCGACCACCAGTTCCTGGTGCTGTTTCCCTTCTTCAAATACTTCAATGGAGAAGTGACGCTGGCCAAGCTGCTGAAGCACTGGATGCACGATCGGATTAACTACGAGTACGCTGAGTACTGCATGCGGGCCATGCTCTGGCATGGCGGTGGTGCGCTCGATGACTATCTCGACTCCCCAGAATTTGCCGAGCGCTGTGAAAAAGCGGTGCAGGCTAAGACGAAGCGCAACCCTCTGATCCAGCTGCTGCACCGGGTTTGTCCAGACTTCCTGCCTGAGCAGGTGCGGATGCTGGCCTATACCAGCGCTCTGGGCCAGTTTTGGCGGATCATGAGCGATATGTTTATCGAGCTCTCTGACCGCTATGACCGGGGCGAAATTCGCACCATTCCCGACGTGGTGGAGCATATTAAGGCGGGCTTGGTCGCGGCGGCTGGTACGCCTATTACTTACTCGGTCAATATTGACGGCCAGGCGTACGACCTGCTGCCCTCATCCGCTGGGCTCACCTTCCTGATGGATACGGCGGTGCCCTATGTAGAGGCGGTCTTTTTTCGAGGCACACCCTTCCTGGGGACGGTGTCTTACAACGCCCAGGCCAACCAGATTCCCCAAGAGCAGAACCGTTTTGAGTACGGTGCGCTCTACGCCGACCCAGTCCCCATTGGTGGGGCCGGCATTCCGCCGACGCTGCTGATGCAGGACATGCGGCATTTTCTGCCGGACTACCTGCTCGACTTCTACCGCCAAAGCCTGCGCGGGGAAGGCGATATTCGAGTGCAAATCTGCCAGAGCTTCCAAAAATCCATGTTCTGCGTGACCACCGCAGCGATTATCGGGCTGATGCCCCACGCCGCGGATACAAGCAGTCCGGCGGAACAGGCAGCCAATCGGAAATATCTCCGGGGCTGGATGGACCGCTTTGTGACGTCTCGGCTGCCGGTTGTACAGCTCGGTTAGCGCGGCACGTAGCGCTTCAAAATCTGACCCAGCTCGGCAATGCCTTTCTCAATGGCTTCCACCGGCTGGGCAAAGCTCAGCCGCAAAGCTGGGTACCCCTGCTGGTCGGCAAAAAAGGCTTCGCCAGAGGTGAGCAGCAGCTTTTGGGCCGCTGCCTGACGGCAGACGGCAGCGAGATCGATGCCGTCGGGCAGCTGCGCCCACAGAAATAAACCCCCCTGAGGCACCGTCCAGCTCACCTCGGTCGGGAAATGGGTCTCCATTGCCTTGAGCATGACGTCCTGGTTTTGCTGGTTGGTAACGCGCAGCAGATTCAGGCGGCGGCGGTAGTGGCCCGAGCCCAGGTACTCGCTAATAATGGCCTGGGACACAACTGAAACATGAAGATCGTGCAGCAGTTTGCGCTCGACTAGGGGTTGATAGAGCTCTCCAGTAATGAAGGCGTACCCGACTCGCAGGGCGGGCATTAGCGTCTTTGAGAAGGTGCCCAGGTAGAGAACGCGATCGCACCTGTCCATAGCCTTAATCGGCGGCGGTGTTTGCCCATAGCTCAGCCACTCGTAGGCGTTGTCTTCCAGAATCAGGCAGTCGTACTGCTCGGCTAAATCCAGCAGCTGGCGGCGGTGGGCCAAATCGGTGGTAATGCCGGTGGGGTTGTGCTGGGTGCTGATGGTGTAGATTAGCCGGGGCCGGTGGCTGCGCAGGTACTGCTCTAGCAGCTCCAGGTTCATGCCGCTAGCGGTCATGGGAATAGCGATGATGCGGGCTCCGGCCTGACGCAGGATAGAGAGATAGCCGTGAAAGGTGGGCGACTCGACCACCACCCAATCCCCCGGCTGAATTAAGTACTGGGTGATCAGCGAGAGCGCCTGCATCGAGCCGTTGGTGATTAGCAGATTCTCGGGAGCAGCGGCCAAACCTAGCTGCACTAAAAGGTGGGAAATTTGCGATCGCAGCTTCGGGTCACCCTCAGGGTGATTGTGGGTAAACAGCTTTTCCGCCACGTCTTTGACCGCTCGCCGAGCGATCCGATGCAAATCCTCAGTGCCGATGGCTTGAGGAAACCCCGAGCTGAGCTTGATGATGTCGGGCTGAGATTCAGCCTGAAGAATCGCTGAACTGGTCTGCAAAAAAGAGGCCGTTTCGACCTGGGGAATAATGACCTGTTGATCTGGGGCAAAGGTGGAGGGCCGCTTGGGGCTGCGCTGAGCGGGCTGGGTAATGTAGAATCCGGCCCCCTGCCGCGCCTGAATCAGGCCGTCGGCCTCTAGCACGCTATATGCCTCAACTACGGTCAGCTTGTTGACGCTGGCCGTCTCGGCCATCTGCCGAATCGAGGGCAGCCGATCACCCGGCTGGAGCCCCCCCGACTGAATGAGGTGGCTGATGCTTTTGCGCAGCTGGAGGTAAACCGGCTCGGTGGACTGACGATCAACAACGACTTTCACGGGGGGACCTCAGTAGCGTAGGCGGCCCGGTAGCTCAGCGGCTCAGCACTGAACTGCAGAGACAATCGGCCACAAGGACGACAAAAAAATAGCGGTAGAAATTAGCTAACGGGCTCTTGATGCTCACTCTAAACGACATTCTCCGGCGGCAGCTAGTACAGTTTCAAAAAAATCGCCTAGTACAGCTCTATTTCTTGGAACTGTACTAGGCGAATTCGCAGCTTTTGTACCTTCTCGGGCTTGAGCGCATAGGCCACAGTTGAGGAGTCCTCCGTTGGAGCCAATTCCATGAGCGCTTTTGATCCGTCCTCCTCTTCGCGGTTTAAGCCCTACACCAAACC
>DATNQE010000248.1:0-2142 GCA_036702895.1 Trichocoleus sp.
AACGGCTGACTCTGCGATCGCAATATCTCCTACCGGCGGCGCTACAGCACGCGGTAGAAAAGGTGGAGCCTGGAGAACTTGTGGACTCGGAACAGGGACCCCATCGATAGTGACCTCTGGGTTGGGGACCAGCACGTTGGGTGCGGCTTGGTTCTGGGCTGGGCCAGGAGTCGCCGGGCCGGGAGCCGCCGGAGCCGCTTGGGCCAGTTGAGCTGGAGCAGGCGTTGCTGGGCCAGGGACTGTTTCGATTTCCGCAGGTATTACGGTTTCGGCTTGGGCGGCTGAAACGCCGTTTTGCACAGCAATAACCACAGCACCGCTGGAGGATCGAATCTCCCCAGAGGGTACTTCGCTGCTGCCTTCTATAATCAGGCGCACGCTGTTGGCGTCGAGCGGGACCACCGCAATTTCAGCAATACCGGGAGCCGGGTTCTCCTGACGAAACTCACCGCCGTTGGGCAGATTGAGCTGAGTACGGGTGATGTCGGCCCGCAGGGTGTTGCCCTGCTGAACAGTAAAGACGTTGCCGGCCTCACCCCCAGCAGTTGCCAGCACCACTTCTAGGCCGGAGTCAGTCTGATTGACTTGGACTCCAGTGATTGTTGACGATGCAGCCATGCCCGGCTGCACTGCCAGCGCGGCTAAAGCCCCGCCGTACAGGATAGATTTGAGTCCAAATAAGTGTTTCACGGTTCACTCCTCACATCACGAGTTCGAAAATACGGCGGCTGGTTAGGCACGTTGGTTGGGGGCTTTAGAAATTTGGCCTGGGCAAGGGGCGATGGCCTAATTGCGATCGCGCTAGCTAGGGCAACGAGGCCCGTTAACCCGGCGGCTGACCTTCAGCCGGGGGTGGCGTTGTGCCATCGGCTGGTGCTCCTTCGGCCGGGGGCGGCGGCGGTGTTGGCGGCACTGTCGGGTCGACCGTGGGCACCAAGACATCTAGCGTGAAGCTAGAGGATAGGGGCCGGGACAGGCCGCGAATGTCCTCCTCAGACAGGTCGCCCCGTAGGGGAGCGGGGTCTTGACGGAAATCTCGGATAATCACCAGCGGCTCCAACCGCTCAATGTTGCGGAGAATGCTCAGAGTTTGGGGGTAGAGTGCCCGCATGGTGACGGCTACGGTGTAGCGCTCTAGCTTGCCGTTGAGTTCTGTTCCTAAGGAGCTGTCGGTAATCGGCACCGGAGCTGCGGGGTTAAACTGCCCCAGCTCAGAGGTGTAGAAGGACCGCTGCAGCACGGGGTCATTGGCTAACCGATTGCGCACCTGGGCAATCTGCTGCTGGTTGAGCCCGAGGGCTGCTAGCTGGGCGCCGCTAACGTTGTTAAAGTCTCCTTGAATGACGTTTTCGATAGTGGCGTTGCTGTTTTCAATCTGCTGGTTAATGTCCAGCAGAAGCGTGTCAAGGCTACGCCGGTCGCCCAGGAGCTCATAGACGCCCACCCGCTGGTCGAGCACATCGCCCAATTCGGCTTCTAGCTGCGCCACCTGCTGCAGCTGACTGGACTGCTGCTGCACCTGGGCCTGCTTATCAGCTACCTGCTGCTCTAGGTCCCGCTTTTGCTGCTGCACCGGGCGCACTAGGTAGTTGTACATCAGGTACGCACCCAAAAGCCCCAGCAGCGCCAGCAAAATTGCCTGTACCCTGGGGGTGAGCTCGATGCCAAAGGCGGTTGGGTAAGCTGGCCCCTGATCAAGGGCTTGATTGTCCTCTATATAGTCTCCAGTGGCAGTCATTACTCCAACACTCCTGTCTCTCGAAGGGCACGCAAACGAGCTACCAGCCCGACCGTTCCCTGCCGCTCTAGCTCCTCAATGAGCTGCGATGCGGGAACGTTAGTAATATTGGCTTGAACTGTGAAGTCAACTAAACGCTCGGGTTCACCGACAGGGGTGCCGGGGCAGCGGCCCTGAACCTCGGGATCGAGCAATTCCTCCTGCTTCAGAGAACGGGTGACTCGAACACTGTCCGACTGCAGCAGCGGTGAGCGCTGCAGGACCAGCACAAAGTCATTGATATCGTTGAAGGAGCACGCTAAGCCAGTGACCTCAATGCCCCCCGATGGTGGTGGCTGAGCGGCTGCTTGGCCTTCTGGCGGTGGGGCAGCGGCGGGGTCAGGTGCGGCAGCGGCGGCTGGAGT
>DATNQE010000261.1:0-9951 GCA_036702895.1 Trichocoleus sp.
CCTGCACCCCGTGTCCTAATCAATCCGTCTATTGCTATAAGAATTGGACGGCATGGCAAGCGGTGTGGTTGAATAATTGCAAAAAAAGAGGTGAGCTAAACTCACCTCCTGCTACTCGGTTATAAATAAGTGGCTGCCTCAGGCTACTCGGCGCCTTCAATGGGCGCGAAGCCCTGCCGCTGAACGTTTTCGCTCACGTGGCGCGGGTCTAGAAACTGCAGTAGATAGTCGGGGCCACCTGCTTTAGAGCCCACTCCTGACATCTTGAAGCCGCCAAAGGGCTGGCGAGAAACAATGGCCCCAGTGATGCCACGATTGATGTAGAGGTTGCCCACGGCAAACTCAGCCTGAGCTCGCTCAATGTGGGAAGGCGTACGGGAAAAGAGCCCGCCGGTAAGGCCATAGTCGGTGCCGTTTGCGATCGCAAGCGCCTCCTCAAAGTTCTTTGCCTTAATCACGGCTAGCACCGGTCCAAAGATTTCCTCTTGGGCAATCACAGCATCAGGTGCGACATCGGTAAAGACGGTTGGCCCAACAAAGTAACCGTCGTTGGGGGCTGCCATTTGCAGCGCGACCTGGGCTTCCTGCTTGCCCTTCTCGATGTACTCCTGAATACGGCCCTGAGCAGTAGCGTCAACCACGGGGCCAACCTTAGTGCCAGGATGCTCGGCAGGACCCACGTTGAGCGACCGAGTCGCTTCAACGACCCGCTTTACAAACGTGTCGTAGATAGACTCCAGCACAATTACCCGAGAGCAGGCTGAGCACTTTTGGCCACTGTAGCCAAAGGCCGACTTGACCACGCCCTGCACCGCCTGGTCAAGATCTGCACTCTCGTCCACAATAATGGCGTTCTTGCCGCCCATTTCGGCAACCACCCGCTTCAGGTGCTTCTGGCCGGGACGCAGTTGGGCGGCCTCGGCATATATACGGCACCCGACCTCTCTGGAGCCCGTGAACATGATCATGTGAACGTCGGGGTGGTTCACCATGTGCGCCCCAACCGTGGAGCCTTTAGCCGGTACAAACTGGAAGACGCCTTTGGGAATGCCAGCTTCTACCAAAATCTCAGCGATCTTCGCGCCAATGACTGAGGAAGTTTCGGCAGGCTTGAGCAGGGCGCAGTTGCCCGTTACCAGCGCTGCCACAGTCATACCCGTTGCGATCGCCATGGGGAAGTTCCAGGGCGAAATCACCACCACAACGCCTCTAGGGAAATAGCGGTAGCGGTTAGTTTCGCCGGGGTAGTCGTAGGCCACCCCTCGATCTAGTCGCTCCATCTCGTCGGCGTAGTAGCGGCAAAAATCGATGGCTTCGGATACCTCCGGATCGGCTTCCCGCAGCGGTTTGCCAACCTCCAGCACAATCCAGGCGTTGAGCTCGTGGCGGCGGGCCTCCATGATGTCGGCGGCGCGGCGCAGGATAGCACCCCGCGCCTTGGCAGGCGTTGCAGCCCAGGCGGGGAAAGCAGCTTTGGCTGCAGCAATGGCCTGGTTGGCCTGTTCCTGACTAGTGAGGCCAACTTTGCCCACAAGTTCACTAGGGTTGGAGGGGTTCACTGAGTCAAACGAGGTTTCAGTATTGACCCGCTCCCCATTAATCAGGGGCAAGTAGCGCTGGCCCAGCTGCTGTCGGACAGACTTCAGGGCAGCGGTAGCTTCAGTGCGCTTATCAGTAACGGAATAGTCGGTATCAGCGGCATTGTGGAAGGGGCGGGCGAAAACGGGTTTGGCAGCGACGGCGCCTTGATCTTCGGCGGCGAACTCCGGCGGGGCCAGCAGCTCCTGGGTGGGGCGCTCTTCCAGGTTTTGCCGCAGGAAGGAGGTGTTGGCGGTGTTCTCCAGCAGGCGACGAATCAGGTAGGCCATACCGGGAATTAGCTCACCGTAGGGGCAGTAGACCCGCACTCGGTGGCCCTGATCCACCAGGGCTCTGGCCAGCTTGTCAGCCATGCCGTAGAGCACCTGCAGCTCAATGCGGCGGCGAGGGATGTTCAGCTCTTGGGCAATGGCAATGGCATGAGCTTGCGATCTCACGTTATGGCTACCAATTGCGGCGTAGAGCACCTCGTGGTTTTCCAGCAGCAGCCGGGTCATGCGCTCAAAGTTGGCGTCGGTGGAAATTTTTTGGCTGTAGACCGGGCTGGGCCAATCGTTCTGACGTGCAGTAATGGTTTCCTGGTCCCAGTAAGCCCCTTTGACCAGGCGCACGGTGAGCGGTGTGCCCCGCTCTTTAGCCCAGGCAACGAGGTCTTTCAAATCGTCGTAGCTGTCGCGCAGATAGGCCTGCAGCGTGACGCCAACATTGTCTAGCTGACGAAACTCAGGCTCGGTGAGAATGCGCTTGAGAATGGCCAGGGTGAGGTCTTTGTAGCGGTACTGCTCCATGTCGAAGTGAACCGCCACGCCCAGCTCCTGCGCTCGGCGCAGCAGCGTGCGCGCGTGCTGGCTGACCTTCTCGAGGGTGCCTTCCTCATCGAGTGGATCGAACTGCGAGTAAAAGGCCGTCAGCTTGACCGAAACCTGCACTTTTGAGAGATCTTGCCCGTCTGCTCTATCGATCTGCTCGACCGTATTCCACCGCCTAGCCGCAGTGGTCATCTGCTCCATCAGCTCCAGGTAGCGGTTGAGATAGGCCTCCGCTTCGGTCTCCGTAATCACCGCTTCGCCCAGCAGGTCCATGGTGAAGGTCATACGGTCTTTGCGCAGCCGCTCCACCGTCTTAATGGCCTGCTCAATGGTTTCACCGGAGATATAGCGGTTCGCTAGGGTTTCAACCGCAGGAGCTACGGTTGAGGCCGCCAGCTGGCCGGGCATGGAGTCAGGATTAGTGAAGTTGAGCAGATTCTTCAGAGCGCTGGGCAGCTCTACCGACTTGTCAGCCAAGTACTCCTGCATGTGGCGGGCAATTTCGGGTTTGCTAGAGAGCGCTGGCAGTGCGTCGATAAACCGAAATAGCTGCACCCGCAGGCCCGGGTTGCCCATTGCAAATGCCAGGAGTTTGTCATCCCAGCGCATCTGGTCGCGCACCTGCGCAAAGAGCGATCGCTTTTCCCGGGTTGCCGATAAGAGCGCGCTGGCAATCGCCTGGGTCTTGGCTTCGTAACTCGGTTTGGTAACTTGTGCAACCACGTTGCTCTACCTCCTAAGATAGGCCCTTGAAGGGGTTAAATGTGTGGCTAAAATGCTGGCGGAAAGGCTGTGCAGAGTACAAAACAGGCGCAGACCCTAGGCGCACTGTTGCCCGCGCCTACAGTAAATACCACCTGTAGGGGACAAACCCTATCGCGCCCTTATCAATCAGGTCCTAACAGCTCACTGTGGCAGTTGCGCCATCGGACTGCTGCCTAAAACAAGTCTTGAGCTTCCCGGATCTCTATCTTCGATGTTGGGAAGGTCTTTTGTGTTAAATTTTTCACGCTTCGTATTACGCCAAAACTCGGCTGAATCAGCATTCGCGCTGAATCAGGGGTAGCGTAAAAGGCTGTTTATTGTCATTTAATCATGACCGTTGAGAAAGCCCTCAACGCCATGCTGCTCATATACGCTAAAAAGTCACACGCCAAGCAGGTGTCCAAATCGTGAGGCGGCAAACCTTCAACAGCAAAGGTGGGGTTACGGATTGGCATCAACCAAGTCCTGAAATTGGGGATGGCTTCGCAGATTGTCGAAGTGAGCGTCGATCTGCACCATGACACGGTAAACGTAGGGGCTCAAGACAAAGGTGCGGTAGAGATTTTTGAGGGTTTCCTCAAGGTCGCCCCGAAGAGCGTGAACCCGAGCTTTGCCATACCAGGCGTTGGGATTTTCGGCCTGATGGTGGAGAGAGGTCTCAAAGCTCTGCAGCGCTTCCTCGTAGCGGCCCAGCTGCGTTAGCACGGTGCCACGCTGGTTCCAGATATAGTGGCTGTTAGATTTGAGCTTGAGCGCTAGGCCGAGGGTGACCAAAGCGGCCTCATAGTCTTGAAGACCGCATTGGGCAACCGCTTTGTTATACCAGGCGCGATAGTCACGCTGATTGAGCTGTAAGCAGCGCTCAAAGCTGTGGACGGCGGCTTTGTAGCTGTTGAGCTGATTTTGAGCTGTGCCGAGGTTATACCAAGCTTTGTGATCTTGAGGATTGAAGCGCACCGCCTGCTGTAAATGGCTGATGGCCTCCTCAAAGTGGCGCAGCTCGGCCAGGGCGTGGCCTTTGCCGTGCCAGGCAAGGGAGTGTTGCGGGTTGAGAGCAATCGCCTGATTGAAGCTTGCGATCGCATCCTCATAGCGTTTGGCCGCAGCCAAGGTAAAGCCGTGGAGCGTCCAGGCTTCAAAGTGATCTGGAGAGATTTTTAACACTTCATCAAACCGAGTCAGTGCTTCTAGATAGCGCCCGATGGAAAATAACGCACTTCCTTGCCCGTAAAGTAAATCTGCTCGCGATAACAATTTGGGTTTCACGACAGGGGCCATTGGCAGGAAGAGAAGGTTTGAAGCGTTCTACTACCAGGAGTGTTCCCATCTCCAAGCAGATCTCCCATAGATGGGGTGAAAACCGCTAAAAGTGTGAATTCTAGACCTCTGTACCTAAAAACGGTAGCCACTAAGTAGCCACCAACTAATTGTGAATTCAACCTGGCTTGAAGTCGTCGCCAGTGTTTTTTAACAAGAGATTGCAACTGCTGTCTTGAAACAGAACAGTTTCCCATACTGAAGACGGCAACCCCAATATGAATTCCAAAGAGGCGGCAATCGTGAAACACAAGACTGGAGCAGTTGGGCACTGGGGCGTCAAACCTAGATTGGCCGAGCGGTCTTTAGCACCTTGGCTGCTGCTAGGGCTGGGCGGATTGCTGATCGGAGCGCCTGGTGCCAGGGCTGAGAATCTTGACCAGGTGCGGCAACTGCTTCAAACGAACGTTTGTGAGAATTGCGACCTCAGCAACGCTACTCTCAGCAGCGTCGATTTACGGGGAGCCGATTTAAGCGGGGCCAACTTGCAGGGGGCCAATCTGAGAGCCGTTAATTTGATGCAGGCCGATCTGAGTAATGCGGCGCTAGAGGGGGCCGATTTGACAGGGGCTGATCTACGAGGCGCTAACCTGCAGGGGACGAATTTAGCTGAAGCAATTTTAGGGCAGACCTGCTCGCTCAACGATTTGGGGTTTAGTCAGGCGGATTGCCAAATGCTAAATCTGGTGCAGCAGCTGGGTCCGCAGCTCTGCGACGATGCCTACGGCTTAGCCGGTGACCCTGCCAAGCTGGGGCTGTTTGGTGAATTCTGCGGAGGCAACCCGTCTGAGAGCAGCCTGCTCTACTTCAGCTATGGCTTGCTGGGCTTGAGCTCGGGGATTGGCCAACTCCTGCGCGGCCCTGCTTTGATGGGCGCTGACCTGCGGGGCGCTAATCTCAGCGGTCTGGATCTGGAAGGTGCCGACTTGCGCTATGTCCAGCTACCGGAGGCGAATCTTGAGGGAACTCAATTAACCTATGCGCTGTTAATTGGAGCAGATATTCGGGCGACTAATGGGGATTTTAGCCAAGCTTTTTTAGCGCCAGCAGATGTGGGTCGGCTGCTCGGGCCGCTGCTGCAGGAGGAGGCGCGAGCCCGAATTGATGACGAGGGCCGCAGCTACACTGGAGCCATGAACCGGGCACAGCAGGCGTATCACCTGGAACGCGGTATGTTTGCTTCTAAGCTGGAGGATCTGGACTTGGGCATTGAGGCGGAGAGTGAGTACTATCGGTATGCGATCGCGCAGGTCACTCCAAACTATGTGGTCAACACAGCAGTTGCCCTAGAACCTGATGCAGAAAGCTACCTCGGCCTGGTTTATCGAGTACCCGACCGGGAGGATTACCTGACAAAGGCGATTCTCTGCGTCACTCCAGAGACCTTCACGCAGCTACCTGCCATTCCACCCACCCCAGCGGTGGAGGAACCTCCTACTTGCCCAGAGGGGTTTCGGCCCTTTAATTTCTAGTGGATTCCAGGAATTTGTAGGATTGCGATCGCTAAGAATGCAGCCAATCTTGCCGTGAGAAAGCCGTGAGAAAACTGTATACCACCGCTATGGGGTACCTTATGGGAGTCGCAGTCGGCTTTTTCAGCACAATGCCCATCCCTGCCCTGGCCCAAAGCACCTGGCACAATCCTCCCGAACCCATTGCCACCTTTCTAGACTCGCCGCTTCTGCCCAGAACCCTGATCTCCCCTGACCAGCAGTGGATGATTCATCTGGAGCAGCCGCCCCTACCTGCTATCGCTGAGCTGGCTAGGCCCCGAGTGCAGGTGGCGGGTATTCAGCTAGACCCGGCAACTCGCGGCCCAGCGCTGGAGTACGCCTACCGGCGTCTCAGCATTCAGCATTTGCCCAGCGGCAAGACCTACCCAGTGGACCTGCCAGAAGCGGCCCGCATTCGTAATCTGCTGTGGTCGCCCAGCGGTCGTTACCTAGCTTTGACCCTGACGCAGCCGGATGGCTTGGCGCTCTGGGTGGTTGATGTGCCCCAGGCAGTGGCGCGGCAGCTTACGCCTGCTATTCTCAACGGCACCTACGGCAATCCCTGCGACTGGATTTCAGACGAAGCGGGTCTGCTGTGCAAAGTGGTACCGCCGAATCTGCCAGCGCCGCCTGCTGCTCCAACCGTGCCCGCTGGTCCTCGCGTAGAGCAAAATCTGGGCCGCGAAGCCCCTGCTAGAACCTATACCAACCTGCTGACCAATGCCCACGACGAGGCGCTCTTTGAGTACTACTTAACCTCTGTTTTGGAGCGGGTCAGCCTGGATGGCGAGCGGACTGTGCTTAGCGAGCCGGAGCTTATTGATGAAGCAACCCCTTCTCCGGATGGAGCATGGGTTCTGCTCGAAACCATTGAGCGGCCTTTTTCCTACCAAGTGCCGGTAGGGCTTTTCCCGCGCAAAAAAGTCGTGCTTAACCAAGCCGGTCAGGTTGTGTTTGAGGTGGCCAATCTGCCGCTGGCAGATAGTGTGCCGGTTAACTTTGATTCTGTACGTCCTGGTCGCCGGGTGGTCTGGTGGCGTGCTGATCGTCCGGCAACACTGTTTTGGGTCGAGGCGTTGGATGGGGGCGATAGCCGCAGCCCGGCTGAATTTCGAGATGCCGTGCATCAGCTAGAAGCCCCTTTTGATACCGCACCTCAGTCGCTCTGGCAGACGAAGTATCGCTTTAACCGCATTATCTGGGGCGACGAAACGCGGGCACTCGCCTATGAATATTGGCATGACACCCGTCAGCTGCGCACCTGGTTGCTCAACCCTTCAAGCGATCAGGCTGCCCCAGTGCTGCTTGATCAGCGCGATGCCCAGGATGACTATCGCGATCCGGGCCGCCCCATCGCCGGGCCGAATGAATACGGCTGGTATACGCTGCTGTTTGGCGCCGATGAGAGCATCTATCTGGAAGGGCGGGGGGCTTCTCCTGAGGGGGTTTACCCGTTTTTGGACCGGTGGGACCTGGTGAACAATACGAAGGTAAGGCTTTGGCAGGCTCAGGATCCTCATCACGAGCGGGTTCAGTACTTGCTCGACAACCAGGCCCAGCAGTTAATCTTGCAGCGGCAGACCCGTACCCAGCCGCCTAATTACCGACTGTATGACCGGGAGACGGGGCAATCTACGCCGTTAACCGAATTTGAGGATCCGCTGCCGTGGTTTGCTGGGGCAACGCGGGAAGTGGTGCGCTACCAGCGGGCAGATGGGCTGGAGCTGTCGGCTACTCTGTATTTGCCGCCAGGATACGATGTCGCCGAGGGGCCATTGCCGACGGTGCTGTGGGTGTATCCCCAGGAGTATAAGAGTCGCGAGGCGGCGGCTCAGATTACAGCGGCAGAAAATGTGTTCAATCGCCCCTGGGGCTACTCCCCGCTGTTTATGCTGACTCAGGGCTATGCAGTGATGATGGGGCCGACCATGCCCATCGTGGGCGAGGGCGATGCGGAGCCCAATGACACCTACCTAGAGCAGCTCAAGCTCAGCGCTGAGGCGGCGGTAAGCTACTTGGTGGAGCGAGGGGTGAGCGATCGCAACCAGGTTGCCATTGGCGGCGAGTCCTACGGCGCGTTTACAACGGCCAATCTGCTGGCCCATACCGACCTATTCAAAGCGGGTATTGCCCTCAGCGGTGCCTACAACCGTACCCTGACTCCCTTCGGCTTTCAAGGAGAGCAGCGCACATTTTGGGAGGCGCAAGACACCTACATTCGTCTGTCGCCCTTTACCCATGCCGCCCAGATTAATGAGCCGCTGCTGCTCATTCATGGAGCTGAGGATGACAACGCCGGTACCTACCCCATGCAGAGCGAACGACTCTATGGAGCGATGAGGGGCTTAGGAGGAACTGTGCGGTGGGTCGAGCTGCCTTTGGAGGGGCACGGCTATCGCTCACGAGAGGCCGTAGGCCATGTGCTCTGGGAGATAAGCCAGTGGCTTGATACCTACGTCAGGGGTAAGGCACAGGAGCAGGGCCAACCATAGCGGGCTTCAGTTTCAAGGGGGAGGGGGTGTGAGCCTTTATCAGCGGCGGAAGCAGCTATGTGATCCGCATCAGCGTGCTGGGCTGCGGCCGTCACGCTGAAGGGGCAGAACTATCACTATGGGCGAGCACGGCTGTCACCTGGTGAATTGGAGAAAGCAAGCATGATAAAGGAGTCATGCAAGCGCTCCCCCCTTTGGCGCTTGAGCACAAGGAGCCTCCTATGAAGTTTTCTATTGCTTCAACTCAAAATCGTCCGTACCCTTTAGTGACAGCCGCCGAAACCAATGGCGCTGGCCGCCAATCTAAGTGCTGCCCACAGCTTTTTGCTCGCTGGACTGTGGCGCAAGACGGCAAGTTGATCTGCTGCTGGACGGCTGTGTAGAGCGTTCCTTTCGCCTGCTGCCGCTATTTGAGTCAACGCCCGTGCAGCTTGAGAGTCCTGCCCCCAGAACCCCTGGGGGCTTTTTTAGTGCCATCTCTATTCCTTGAGGGGCGGAAAGAGTCTCGGTCCCAGGTTTGTGCAGTTTCTGTAAAGCTGTCCTGATCAGTCTTTCGGTAGAGGGAAGTATGTCCCCAAGCAGATGGCTTTGCCCTTCCTATCTTTAGTCGCCAGTAGAAGTGCCACTTCGACTGACGGCGCTGCTCCTGGCTGCTGTGCCAGGGCAATCTTGGGGGGCAAATGTTTAGACAAACGTTTTTGGTTCCTGGCTCGCCCTGCTGATCCTGCTCCTTAGCCGAGGATCGTCACCGCTAAAACCGCTCCTTTGCTACCGATAGAGATTCCTATGCGTGCCCCTAAAGTAACGCTCTGTGCCCTAGCTGCGATCGCAGCCTGGGACACTTCCAGTGCTGCCAATGCTACCCAGACCCATACTTCATCTGTTTACCCTCAGGCCAGTGGGTCAACTCAGCCGCAATCTCCCAAATCATCTGGTCCTTTGTCGTTGGGAGCTGCGACAGAAATCGCGCCCGAGGTAGCCCAAGGGCCACTGCCAGGCGGTTTGTCAGGAGCCTTGTCAGAAACGTTGCTGAGGGCATTACCCAAGACCTTGCCACGACAGCCCGCTCGCTTATTGGATAGAAATGCTGACGCCTTCCCTCACCGTCAAGCTCTGCAGCAGGCCAAAACTGCTCGCTCTCAGCTCAATTCGAGCGGTCAGCCTCGTGTCCCCTCACATACTAGAGATGCGGCCACGGTCAAAGAGGTGAAAGAGGCTGACCCAGCCGTTCGCCCTATCCTTTACTCCGACCGCCCTGATGTTACGGCAGCGGCGTCTAACCTAGCGCTACAGCTGGCCGAATCGGGGGAGTTTGAGCGGGCTAGAGGGCTGCTGCAGATGCTGCCACCCGATGAGCAAAGCGCTATCTTGGCCAAAATCGAGGCGTGGCAGCCCCCTCAACCTCTGACAACCCCTAGCGCTACGAGTGAGCCGAGCAGCACTCAACGGCCTGAGCAGCCTGAGGCCGAGCCAGCT
>DATNQE010000289.1:0-2661 GCA_036702895.1 Trichocoleus sp.
TTCGAGAGTTCTTCTACTTACCAAGCCTGTTTAGTCAGCCAAATATCCGGATTACCGAGCTGCCTACGGCGCTCACCGTTGCGCCCTTGCGAGGGGGTTTGGGGGAAGATTGTTCCCCCAAGCAGCGGGGGCCGGGGGAAGGCCCCGGAAAAGGACTTGGAGCGAAGCCAACACCACTCGTCCAAAGAGCCTTTCACTACCGTGAAGCTGCTGCTCCCTGTTATTACAAAGGCTGTTGCTTGGGTGGCAACCCCAAAAAATTTGAACTCCCCATCCCATTTGTCTTGACAAAGCACGAGGCTTTGTCAACTGAAGCCGTGGACAAGTTAGCCTGCCTCCAAAACCACCGACGGCGCTGAGCGCTTGAACGGCCCGTGGTAGACCGCCTCAATGTTGTTGCCGTCAGGGTCGAGCAGAAACGCAGCGTAATAGCCTGGATGATAGTGACGTTCGCCCGGTGCGCCGTTGTCGGTGCCTCCTGCCGCTAGCCCCGCCTCATAAAAGCGCTGCACCGCCGCCGGATCTGCCGCCTGAAACGCTAGGTGCAGGTGCGAGACTGGGCCATCGGCCTGGTCTACAAAAAGCTCATCAGCAAAAAAGTAGCCGTCGCCCTCACCGTTCAGATCAAGACCGAGGGATTGCAGGACCGCGCGGTAGAATCGCTTGCTGGTCCCTACATCCTTCACCCGCAGATGAACGTGGTCAATTAATCGGCCTCGGTGAAACTCCATAATTGCCTCCTTTGCTGATCTAGAACCGTTCTAGTGGGCAAGAGCTGCTGAAACGACTCTTTTAGTCTGCCATTTTAGCCGGAGGAATAAAGCCCTATTGCGGTAAAGCAAAGACAACGGAAATGCCCTATTTAGCGCTGTTTTGCTCAATTTTGAAAGTGAGAATCATTACTGTTTTACCGTGATATATTGCTGTCTGCAGGGGCTAACCTAGGACCGTTTCACCAGCCCGGAACTACGCTGGTCTATCGACTGTCCTGATTGAAATGAGCTTATTGAATCAGCCTGGTTGAGCTGCCTCCCTTGATTCGAGGCGGATTTAGCCGGAGCTACACGCGCTGTTAAGGATATTTCTGTGAGACTCAATTACCCTCGCCTCTTGTGGGGGCGGAGATTGGCTGTTGCCCTTGGAACGTTGATGGTGCTGGCCTCAGCCTGTAGCGCCAGGGCTGCCGCCAGCGTTGAACTGCAGAGGGAACACACCACCGATGCTTTGATATCTCAGGCCGGGCGGTTTTGCCCAGGCGATCTGGGAGCGGCGCTAGATGCGATCGCAAATCAGCCCCAGTTTGCCTCTGCTCAATGGGGCATTGTGGTTGAGCCGGCCGCTGAGGCAACACCTTTTTACGCCCGCAACGCCACCACTCCGCTGATTCCCGCTTCGACCATGAAGCTGTTCACCTCGGCAGCGGCCCTGCAAATCGTAGCCCAACGTGACCCTCAACAGCTGGAGCAGCTGCGGCAGTGGCTAGATCGGGTTAACCGGGAGAGCGACAACACGGCTGCCGATGCGCTGCTGCGCCATATCGGCGGACCCTCTGCGGTGCAGCAGGCGCTGGCCCCCTTGGGCGTGAGCCCAGAGAGCTACTGGCAGGTAGATGGCTCTGGCCTATCGCGCCAAAACCGGATTCAGCCTGCAGCGCTGCTCACCCTGCTAAGGGCCATGTACGTCCATGACAATGCAGCCCTGTTCTACTACTCCATGCCCCTAGGCGGCGTGAACGGCACGCTCAGAAACCGTTTCAGGGGCACGCCGCTAGCGGCTCAGGTACGAGCCAAAACAGGTACTTTGCAGGGCGTTCGAGCGCTGTCTGGTTACGTCAGCAATGCCGACTACAGCATGGTTGCCTTTAGCATCGTCATTAACCAGCCAGGGCAATCAGGGCAGACCATGCTGCAGGCCATCGACCAGATGGTGCTGCAAATTTCCAGGGTGCAGCGCTGCCAGTAACCCCCTAAGGAGCCAGACGCGCCTTCTTCAGGCGGTTGTCTTCATACCAGGCGGCAACCGCAGGTACCCATGCCTGGAAGTGGGGCCAGATAGCCTCGCACATTTTTTGGGCTTCGAGCTGGGCATCTGCTTTCCAGCGCAGGTCAAGCAGGTGCATGAGCGATCGCACATTGGCCGACATCACCCAGTGCTGGCGAATATCAAAAGGAATCAGCCCCCGCGCGTGCTCCTCAGCAAAACCTTGCTCGATGCGCTCCTGGTAGCGTCGACTAGCCTCTAAGCACCAGGAAATATCTGCGTTGCGCTGTTCTAGGGTGTACTCATATTTCTTGCCCTGCCGGTCAGCGTAAAAGCCCAAGGGCCGCAGGTAAAAGACCTCTTCAACTTCACGCTTGCCCTCGACCACATCTAGAATGCGCTGTCCGGTGTAGCGAAAACTCTGTACATCAAAGCTCACGCCGACCCGATGAGTTCGGATCTGCTGCATGCAGGAGTGCGGGAACCAGCCAACGTTGAGAACGATCTGCGGATGCTCTAGAGGGCCGTAGTGACCGCGCCCGCCCTTGAGCAGACTGGTGACGATAATTTCGCCGCAGCGCTCCTCGCTAGGCCACTTCTCCTTTTCGTGGGCAACAAAGCCCTCAGCGTAGTCCTGGTGCATGGCAGCATAAATCGTCTGCTGCGGATTGGGGGTCTGAG
>DATNQE010000290.1:0-4212 GCA_036702895.1 Trichocoleus sp.
TGCTCACCGCGCTGCGCCAGGGCAAGGCCCACACCGTAGAGTTTCGGTTTCGCCACAGCGACGACTCCTGGCGCTGGATCTCGAGCAGCTACACCAGCCGCCGCGATAGTCAGGCCGACTGCTGGCTGGTAGTCGTTGTCAGCCAGGACATTACTGCCCGCAAGCAGGCGGAGGAAACCCTGCACTGCTTTGAGCGCATCGTCTCTGCTACCACCGATGCAGTCGCCCTAATCGATCGCAACTATACCTATCGATTGGCCAACCGAGCCTACCTGCAGCGGTTCAACTGCCCGCTAGAGGCCTTGGTCGGGCAGCCCATCAGCGCCATTTTAGGGGAAGCGACTTTTGCTGAAATCAAGCACCGCTTTGATCGCTGCCTACAAGGGGAGCGGCTTCAGTTTGAGACCTGGTTTGAGCACCCCACGGTGGGCCACGAGTTTATCAGCATTACCTACGCCCCTTACCGCGAGCTGGACGGCACGGTTTCGGGGGTCGTTGCCAGCATTCGCAATCTAACAGAGCTCAAACGGGCGCAGGAAGCGCTCCAAAGCAGCGAAGCCCGTTTCCAGTCTTTGGCCAGCAACTTGCCCGGCGCCATTTATCGCTACCAAATCAGCCCCGACGGCCAAGAGGCCTTCACCTACATGAGCCCGGGCAGCCGCGACCTGTACGAGCTGGCGCCGGAGGCCATCGTTGAAGATGCCTCGCTAACTTGGGCGGCCGTTCATCCCGATGATGTGGCTTCTATGACGGCCTCGATTGAGCAATCTAGAGATACGCTGGAGCCCTGGCGTTGGCAGGGCCGCATTGTCCCGCCCTCGGGACAAATTCGGTGGATACAGGGCATTGCCAAACCAGAGCGTCAGGCTGACGGCACTCTAGTTTGGGATGGCTTGATGATTGACATCACCGACCGCCAGCAGGCTGTAGCAGCGCTGCGGGCCGAGCGAGATTTGCTCAATGGGGTAATGCACACCAGCATTGCCGCCATTGTGGTTCTCAATCCCGAGGGCCAACTGCTCTTTGCTAACGACCAGGCCGAGGACATCTTAGGGCTTTCCCCCCGAGAGCTCACGCCAGACCCAGAAGCGCTTAATGCCGCTGCCGGTCCCCGCTGGTGGCCGCTGCTCGACGGCAGCTCTTGGCTGCAGCAAGCCCAGCCCGTGCGCCAGGTCATGGAGACGGGTGCTCCCGTGTTCGACGGACGCCACATTATTGTGAAGCCTGACAGCCAGCAGCAGCTGCTCTCGATTAATGGCGCGCCCATTATCGACGGCAGCGGCCAGATCGCAAATCTGGTGTTTACCATCAACGACATCACTGAGCAGTACCAGGCGGAGATGGCCCTGCGCGAGAGCGAAGCTCGACTGCGGCTGGTGGCTGAAAACATGAGCGATCTGGTTTGTCTGCACCAGCCCGACGGCACCTTTGTCTACGTCACGCCGTCCTGCCGGGCGCTGCTGGGGTATGAGCCCGAGGAGATGATTGGCCTGAGCCCCTACGACCTGTTTCACCCGGAGGATTGCGATCGCATCCGCCAGGAGTCTCACACGGTCGCCCTGCAGGGTCAGCGGGTTCCCATCACCTACCGAATGCGCTGCAAGTCAGGGGAGTATGTTTGGTTAGAGACTTTGAGCAGCCCGATTTTGGGACCCGACAATCAGGTAGTGCAGCTCCAGACCGCCTCGCGCAACGTCAGCGACAGGGTTGAAATTCAAAGCAAGCTTGAGCACGATGCTCTGCACGACGCGCTCACTGGGCTGCCCAACCGCAGTCTACTCATGGAGCGGTTGGCCCTGGCCCTTGACCGCCTAAGGCGCCACCCTCACTTCAAGTTTGCCGTGCTGTTTCTAGATCT
Organism: Trichocoleus sp.; assembly: GCA_036702895.1. Taxonomy (GTDB): domain Bacteria; phylum Cyanobacteriota; class Cyanobacteriia; order Phormidesmidales; family Phormidesmidaceae; genus JACVSF01. Next base: position 1,859 of record DATNQE010000290.1, read on the forward strand.
AGACCGTTTTAAGGTGATCAACGACAGCATGGGGCATCAGGTGGGCGACGATTTGCTGCTGACCATTGCCCAAAAACTGACGGCTCTAATTCGCACTATGGATGTGGCGGCTCGTCTGAGCGGCGATGAGTTTGTGGTGCTGCTGGAGGAAGTCGAGGATGTTCACGACGCCGTGCGCATTGCCGAACGCATTCTGGCAGAGCTGCAAATGCCGTTTACGCTGCAGGGACGCGAGGTGTTTATCAGCGCCAGCATCGGCATTGTGATGAGCTCTACCCATTACCAGCAGGGCGACGAAGTGCTGCGCGATGCCGACATCGCTATGTACCGAGCCAAGGCCAACGGCAAAGGCTGTTACGCCCTGTTTGACCCTCAGATGCACCTGCAGGTGCTGCGCGAAATGCAGCTAGAGAACGCGTTGCGTGTGGCGCTAGAGCAGCAGCAGTTTGTGCTGCACTACCAACCCGTCGTTTCACTCAAAACGGGTTTGATTCAGGGGTTTGAGGCACTGGTGCGGTGGCAAGGGCCGCAGGGGCTGATTTCCCCCCAAGAGTTTATTCCCCTTGCCGAAGAAACCGGCTTGATTGTGCCCTTGGGCAACTGGGTACTTCAGGAAGCCTGCCGCCAGCTCAGCACCTGGCAGCGCCGCTACCCCTTAGCCCAGAAGCTGACCCTCAGCGTTAACCTGTCGGCCCGCCAGCTGAGAGACCCTCACCTGCTCGACCAGCTCGACGCTATTTTTACCGAAACCGGCCTTGCTGCCCGCTGCCTCACCCTAGAAATTACTGAAAGCGTGCTGATCGAGGACATCGAGCACACCATTGCCACCCTAAGCAAAATGCGATCGCGCGGCGTGCATCTCAGCATTGATGACTTCGGCACCGGCTACTCCTCCCTCAGCTACCTGCACCGCTTTCCCTTTACCGCCCTCAAAATCGACCAGTCCTTTGTCTCGCAGCTGGGCCATCAGCAGGAAAACCCCGGCATTGTCAGAACCGTAGTCGCGCTGGCCGCCAGCCTGGGGCTAGTTGCGATCGCAGAGGGCATTGAGACGGAGCAGCAGCTCAGCTTCTTGCAGGGCATTCGCTGTGAGTACGGCCAAGGCTACTGGTTTAGCCCTGGCCTCAGCGCCGCCAAGGTAGAGCAGCTGTTGCAGAAGTCGCTACGGCTGCCGCTAGGGCAGAGTGATGGGAGGACGGAGGATAGGGTGTAGGGTACAAGGTCCAAGGCTTAGGAAAGCTCTAAACCCTGCACCTCATACCCGCTCCTCACCCCCTTACTCCCCTGCTCCTCAGTAGTATGAGAGAGCGCTCTGCCTGACCTTCAAGTTTTGAAAGCTGAAAACTCTCATCCACCCCGTATTCTGCAATTTCTCAAGGGATTGCTGCCTGCGCTGACCAGTCTGCTGTTTGCAGGCAGTTTTGTTGCGGGCAAATACACAACCCTGGATTTGGGACCGCTGACAACCTCTCTGCTGCGCTACCTCATTGCGACAGCCACCTTGGGCCTATTGGTATGGCGGCTGACCCCGCCAGCGGCGCTGAAGGTCGAGCGGCGCGACTGGCTGCCGATGACATTGCTGGGCACCTTTGGCGTAGTCGGCTACCACTATTTTTTCTTCGCAAGCCTGAGCCACACCGCCGTAGCCAACACCGCGATTATTAATGCGTTTAATCCGGTCGTAACGGGAATGCTGGCGGCAGCGTTTATCCGAGAGCGGCTGGCTTGGCGACGCTATGGGGGAGGTGCGATCGCACTGCTCGGCGTGATCACCCTGCTAACCCGGGGCGATCTGGCTCACCTGCTGGCGCTGCGGCTCAATTTAGGCGATGGTCTGATGCTCTGCGCGGTCTTTTGCTGGGCCGTTTACGCCCTGCTGATCAAGCAGCTCAGCCAGCGACACTCTGGGCTCGTCATCACCTTCTACGCTGCCCTATCCGGTGTGGGGCAACTGCTGCTGCTAGCCGCCTTGGAGCGCTGGTGGCAACAGCTCGCCACCCTCTCCCTGGCCTCCCTACTCTCTTTGCTCTACATGGGAGTAGCAGCCTCGGGGGTGGGCTATCTGCTCTTTAACCTCAGCGTCGAGCGCATTGGCCCCACTCGCACTGCTAGCGTTGTTTACAGCAGCGTGCCGGTGTTTGTCGCCGCCCTGGCCTGGCTATTCTTTAAAGAACCCGTCACACCCGTCATGCTTGCCAGCATGAGCCTCATTCTCGTCGGCATGAACTTCGTGCTGCGCTAATCAAAATCCTCCGACTCACTGGCACTTACGAGCCTCTTATAAAGCACGCCCAGGACACCACTCCAGTTCCCCAAACCGTGAACCCTAAACCCTAAACCTTGAACCCCAAACC
>DATNQE010000291.1:0-11114 GCA_036702895.1 Trichocoleus sp.
AAGAGGGGGCTGGGTTAATTGGGAGGCAATATGGGGGGTTTTCGGGGGGATACCAGCAGTCGCACTATTGCCCTGCCAGAACAGCGCGACTAGTGGTTCTCCAAACTCTCTTTAACCGAGCTAGCTCGGCTGCTTGAGGCGGTAACCCAGGCCGTGAACAGTCTCAATGAAGTCGTCGGGGGCGCCGATTTCCCGAAGCTTCTGACGCAGGGTGCGAATGTGGGTTTTGACCGCCTCTTCGGTGGGTGGCTCGCTCATCGACCACAGCCGCTCAATAATGCCAGGGCGGCTCAGCACTCGCCGCCCGTTGGACACCAGCAGCTCCAGCAGCGCGTATTCCTTGGGCGTTAGGTTGAGCAGCTGGTCGGCATAGGTGACCTCGTAGGTGCTGGGGTTAATGGCCAGCTGGCCCCAAACCAGCACTGGATTAGCAACGGCGCTACCGCGCCGCAGCAGCGCCCGGATGCGCGCCAGCAGCTCTCCCAGGTCAAAGGGTTTGACCATATAATCATCGGCACCGGCATCGAGCCCCACAATTTTGTCGGCAATGGTATCTCGCGCTGTCAGCATCAAAACCGGGACGCTGTAGGTGCGATCGCGCAGCTGCTGACAAAATTTGATGCCGTCTAGCTTTGGCAGAGTAACATCCAGCAAAATCAGGTCGTAGTCGACCATCTCAATCCAGCGCCAGGCCATTTCGCCGTCCTGCGCCACGTCTACCGTGTATTGCCGATTGGTCAAAGCCTCAGTCAGCATATCGGCAATCTGAATGTCGTCCTCGACCACCAAAACACGCATCAGAATCGGGTTCTAAGATAGAGTTTTGAGTCCTGCTGTTGTAATTTCCAGGGTTCAAATAAAGCCAGAATTTTGGCCCTTGGCCTATGGAGTTCAGCTCCAAGGTTTCTGCCTAGGGTCTAGATTTTAGGGTAACAGCCCGTAGCATTTGCTTGGGCTCGCTTTAGAGCAAACGCCGCAGGCAACACCTTGTAGGGCACACCATGAATTCCTCTCCTTTGGCCCGCATTAAAGTACAGGCGCCGCCCCGGTTTTTCTCGAGTTGGTCTCTGGAGAAAACCTGGACGACAGGCGGTTTTGGCATTGTACTGCTGCTGCTGGGCGTGGTCAGCCTGATTTCATATCAGAATGCGGCTCGCCTGCGGCAGAGCGCTGCCCAGATGAAGCAGACTCATACGGTGCTGCAAACCCTGGCTAATGTTTCTACTACGTTGACCGAAGCGGAGTCCCAGCGTTGGCAATACCTGTTGTTTCAGGACCCAGATGCCCTGGGACGCTTTGAGCAGGCAGTGGTCAGCGTAGAACCCCAGCTCAGCAGGTTACGATCGCCGCTGGAAGACACGCCGCTGCAGCGACAGCGACTCGACAGCCTAGAGTCTCTGGTGGATCGGCAGATGGGGCTGCTGGAGCAGTCGATACAGCGTTTTGGGCAAGATCCCTCTACGCTGGCGCCTACAGATCCGCTGATCGCTGAGGGCAAGCGTAATCAGGACGCGATTCGTCGTACCATTGCCCAACTGCAGAGTGAGGAGGAGCAGCTCCTGCAGCAGCAGCTCGATGAGTCCCAGGAGGGCCATCGCATTCGCATGGGTATCGAGATTTTAGGGACGCTGCTGACCTTTGCGGTGCTGCTGTGGGTCTATTCCCTGCTGTACCGTCAGCTGATCAAACGCCAGACGGCAGAAGCACAACAGTGGGCGCTGGCTCAGGCGAAAGAGCTCGGAGAGCTAAAGCTGCAGTTTTTCTCAATGATTTCCCATGAGTTTCGCACGCCTCTAAGCCTAATCATGGGTTCGGCCCAGCTGCTGGAAGAGAGCATCAAACCCGTCGTTGAGGAGAAGCGGCTGAAGAATCTCTACCGCATTCAAACGTCGGCTCGCCTAATGACGCAGCTGCTCAACGATATTTTGACGTTAGCCAGAGCAGAAGCGGGGCGCTTAGAGTGCAATCCATCGCTGGTGGAGGTGCAGTCTTTCTGTCTCAATTTGGTGGAAGATGTACAGCTCTCCTATGAGTCGCAGCACTCGATCAAATTCATTCAGCGGGGTAGCCAAACCCACGCCTGGGTTGATGAAAAGCTGCTGTATTCAATCATCAGCAACTTGCTCTCAAACGCAATTAAATATTCGCCGTCCGACAAGGACATTCATGTGGTCCTCAACTGTGAGGCTGACCAAATTATTTTTCAGGTGAAGGATGAGGGCATCGGTATTCCTTCTGAGGAATTGCCTCGGCTCTATGACCCTTTTAGCCGGGGTCGCAGCGCCAGCGGCATTGCGGGCACCGGCCTGGGGCTTGCCGTAGTGAAAAAGTGCCTCGACCTACACCAGGGAACCATTGCAGTGGAAAGCGAAGTGGGCGTTGGCACCACTTTTACAGTCACGATTCTGACAAAGCAGCCCTACTAAGACAAAGATCGCTGACGTTGCTCTGGTTGGCCGGGTAGGGACTGATCAGGTGTACCGAGACGCACTGGGCTAGCGTGTTCCCTTACGTCTCACGAGGCCCGAAAATTGTGGTTGTGATTGATAATGGCTGAGGCGATGCCAAACCGCCTGCGATCGCGGGTGGCACCTGGGCTGCCCAATGTATACCCCTGAGGTGACGGTCCTGAAGTCCCGGTCTACCAAGCCCACGGCCTCACCCTGCGGTCTTACTGGCAGCACGTCTACTATGGTCGAGGGGCTTATCACTTCCATTGGGTGCGATCGCAGCGCAATGCAACGTCGATTCAGGTCAAGCCGCGTCAGTTTTACCAGTTTTAAAGGAACCTGCTGCGCTGCCCGCTTCAGCAGCAATGCTCCAGCCTGCCTATCTTGCCTCGGCGCTGTTCCTGCTCTCGTAGGTAGCTACAGTAGCTAACTTTGTCTGGGGAAAGGAAGTGCGATCGCACCTCTATAGATCTTTATTACAACGGCTACAGAGCCTAGCCCAAGTAGCCTCAAAGCACAAATCAGCCTTGGGATAGACAGGAACTTCTGTCGCTAGTTAGACAATCAGAATGGTCAGTTGTGGTTAGGGATGAAGCGAAATCTCTGGATCGATACCCTTCAGTGGTATGTCGGCATTTACCTTGCGGTCCGGGGAGCGTTGATGCTGATGCTGCCTCATACCCTCAGCACCCACGTTTTTGTAGCCATTCATCCCATCCTGCCCTGGCTGGGCATTTGGCAGGTGCTGGCGGGAGCCGCTCTGATGACCGCCGTTACTCTCTTGCCCTACCGCCCGGTCGTGATTTTGGCCCACGGGTTGGCCGCATCGGCCCTACTGCAGGCAGCGGGCGGGCATCTGCTGGCCAACACTTGGACAGCCCTGGTTGATTTTGCCATTTTGGGTGTTGGCACCGCTATTGCCCCTTTTTTGCCTGGCTACTGGCGTTGGCCAGCGAAACGAAATGTCGATTTGTTCGCGCTGCTGATGGGCCTGCGCATGGTGCTAGACGGCGTCATCGTGCTCCTGCCCTTCAACGCTCAGTTTCAGGCTCGTCTGTACGACTCGGTGCGCCCCTATTTACTGGGGTATGGTCTTGCCTATCTGATCACCGGAGCGCTGCTGCTGCTGGTTTACCTGACCCCCAAGGCTCCCCGATGGCTTTTTAAGGTGGCGCATTTGGCCGCTGGAGGAATGCTTTGGTCGTGGACTATTGGCCTGGGCCTACCGACCTGGAACTCGGTGCTGTTCTACGGCGGGTTGGGCACTTTGCTGGGGCTGCTGCCGTGGTTGGGAAGCGCGATTCACCGTCTTGATGCCAGGGCGCTACAGACTCAGCTAGCCGTCATTCTGGTTGGCATTGTGGCGTTGCCGCTGCTCTTTGCCGTGACCCTGGTCACGCAGCCCCAGGAGCAGACGGTGATCAATCAGGCCCTAGCCTTACAGCAGACGCTGGCGGTGACCCTGTCTCAGGACCTGTCCACGTACATCGGCCTGCACCGCGCCGCCGTGCAGGCGTTAGCAAAGCAGCCCAGCCTGGCCGCCCTGTCGCCAGCGGAGCAGCAAACCCTCCTGCGGCAGATTAATCAGGAATACCCCGACATTATTGTACTGACCACCTTCGATGCAGCGGGCAATGCGATCGCGCGCAGCGACAATCGCCCGTTGAGTCCATCTGTAGCCGAATTGAATTCCTACAAGGCCGCTCGGCTGCTGGGAGAACCCACGCTCAATATTCGCATTGGGCGAGTCCTTCAGCGGCCCATTGTCACCTTTACGGCTCCGTTTTACGACAGCAACCAGCAGTTTGCTGGCATGATCGCTGGCGCCATAGAAACCTCGCAGGTCACAGAACATTTGGTGTCTAACCAAGGTGGAACCGGTATCCAGACGTACCTGGTCGATGAGCAAGGCCGGGTGATTGCCCATCCCGATGCCGGTCTAGTTGAAGTGTTTACTGATTACTCTTCAGTGCCACCGGTTGCGGCACTGCTGGCTCCGGATGCCGTTCCCGGCAGTCTGCGCTACTGGCACGAGTCGGCCTGGCAGTTGTCTGGATATGCCCAGGTGCCAACGCTGGGCTGGGGGGTAGTGGTCGAGCGCCCGGCTGACGATGCCCTTGCTGCCCTCAACTACGGCCGCAACCGGAATTTTCAAGTACTCCTGGTGGTTGCGGCCATTGCCCTGGTCATCGGTCTACTGCTGGCCCGCCGGTTGACCCGGCCGCTGCTGGCGCTAGCCTACGCCAGCGATCGTCTGGCAGCGGGAGACGCCCAGGCGCCTCTGCCGCATAGCAATATTACTGAAGTGGCCCATTTGGCTACGGCTTTTAGGGCGATGCGTGACCGCCTAATCGCGCGTACTGCCGAGCGCGATCAGACAGCGCTGGAGCTCCAGCAGAGCGAAGCCAAAATGCGGCGGCTGGTCGAATCTAACGTGATCGGCGTGATGTTGGCCGATATGAGTGGCACTATTTTGGAGGCCAACGACGCCTTTCTCAAGATGGTGGGCTACAGCCGTGACGATCTGCAGGCTAACCGGGTGTGCTGGCGGGAGATGACGCCGCCCGAGTTTGCTGAGGTCAGCCAGCGGTCGGTGGAGGAACTCAAGACCCAGGGAGTCTGTACACCTTTTGAGCAGGAGTACATCCGCAAAGATGGCAGCCGAGTGCCAGTACTGTTGGGCTCGGCTCTGGTCAAAGAGTCGCAGAATCAGGTGATAGGTTTTGTGTTGGATCTGAGCGATCGCAAGCAGTTCGAGAACGCCCTGCGTGAGAGTGAAGAACGGCTCAGGTTAGCCCTAGATGCTGGCCATATGGGCGCCTGGGAGTGGAACCTAGAAACCAACGTCCAGCGGTGGGATGTCAATCAGTACAAGCTGTTTGGCATGGATAAAGACAAAACCGAGCTCAAGGCAGACACGTTCTTTCAATTCATCCATCCCGATGATTTGCCGCCTGCTCAGGTATTAACAGAGCGCGTACTGGCGCAGGGCGGCGGCTTTTCGACAGAGTTTCGCATCATCCTGCCCGACGGCAGCGTTCGCTGGCTCTCTAGCCAGGGTATGGTTGTTCACGGCAGCCATCAGCGGCCCATACGCCTCATTGGCGTGAATTTTGACATTACCGCCCGCAAGCAGGCCGAAGCTGAACGCGAGCAGATCCTTTTGAGAGAACAGGTGGCACGGCAGGAGGCCGAGTCTGCTAACCGCATCAAGGACGAGTTTCTGGCGGTGCTCTCCCACGAACTAAGGTCACCGCTCAACCCCATTTTGGGCTGGATCAAGCTGCTCCGTCTAGGCAAACTCGACGCGACTAAAACTAGCCAGGCCCTCGAAATTATTGAGCGCAACGCCCAGCTTCAAACCCAGCTGATCGAAGATCTGCTGGATGTTTCGCGTATTTTGCAGGGCAAGCTCGGCCTGTCTATGGTCCCCGTGGATCTAGCCACCGTTGTGGATGCCGCGCTGGAGACGGTGCGTCTAGCCGCCGAGGCCAAGTCGATCGAGCTGAGGCAGCCTCAGCGCTGCGACAGGACCGCTGCAGGCGCAGAGAGCGCCGAGACCGCTACGTCTGCGTCAACGGCTGCTGCTGGTCCATTGATGGTTTTGGGGGATTCGGCCCGCCTGCAGCAGGTGGTCTGGAATTTGCTGTCCAACGCCGTCAAGTTTACCGAGGCCGACGGGTGGGTAGAGGTGAGGTTAGACCGATGTGAGTCTACCCTGGGGGAGCCCTCAAGCGCGATCGCAGGAGCCCCATCTCGGCGCAACGGCTCAACTCAAACGCAAGAACCTACAGGTTCGGCGGCTGCAGAGCCGCTTCCCCAGCATAGCCCTCGCAGCTTTGCCCTAATTACGGTCACGGATACCGGCAAAGGCATTCACTCCGATTTTTTGCCCCACGTATTTGAGTATTTTCGCCAAGCAGACTCTACCACTACTCGCAAGTTCGGTGGGTTGGGCTTGGGGTTAGCCATCGTTCGTCATCTGGTGGAGCTGCATGGGGGAGCTGTCGAGGCGGCTAGCCCCGGCGAGGGCCAGGGGGCTACCTTCACGGTAAGGCTGCCGCTTATCCAGGCAGACACGAGCCCCTCCCAGGAAGACCGAGATGCCTTACCCTCAAGTCTTCTTGCGGCTCCTCTGGTCGGTCTTAAGGTGCTGGTTGTGGACGATGAGCGTGACGCCCGCGATCTGACGGCCTTTGTGCTGGAGGCTGCAGGAGCGCTGGTGACAACAGCCCCCTCTGCGGCGGCCGCCTTAGACATTTTTCCGCGCCTGCAGCCTAATCTGCTGATCAGCGACATTGGGATGCCTGATTTCGATGGCTACAGTTTGATCCATCAGATTCGAGCCCTGCCGCCCGACCGGGGCGGTCAGGTGCCTGCTATTGCCCTTACAGCCTATGCGGGAGAACTCAATCAGCAGCGTGCGATCGCAGCCGGGTTTCAGCACCACCTGGCAAAGCCTATCGAAACGCAAGAGCTAATCAGCACCATCGTGTCGCTAATGGACTTAGACTGCGCTCAGTGACAGGGTTAGCCAAGGACGTTGAGGCAGACTGTCACGGGAGACCTTAAAGAGCCTGCAGACCGCAAGGGCAAGCTGATAAGAATATCTCGGTCGAACTGCATTGTAGCTGTTCTTTAGAAAGTATTGGTAAGTAATTACGCCAGAAATGTGCAAATACCCTTAAAAAGGCAAGCAGTTTTGGGTAGCCTGCGAACAAATCTAGGCCACTTTAAAGTGTGGGTCAATACATAGATAAACAACCCCTATAAAAGAAGCTAAGGATTAGGCTTTGTATACCTATTTGCGGTTAGCCCTAGCGTGTTTTCTTACGTCTCACGAGGGTCGAAAGTTGTGGTTGTGAAGAAATCGCAGCAGGTCTGCTTTTGCTAAGGGCCTTGAAAAGAGGTAGCCCTGGCCAAACTGACACCCTAAAGTTTTCAGAAAGTTCACCTGAATAGGTCGCTCAATGCCCTCAGCAATCACGCTCATCTCTAGATGGCGGGCGAGTTTGATAATGGCTGAGGCGATACCAAACTGCTTGCGATCGCAATCAATCTGCTGAATAAACGACCGGTCTATCTTGAGGGTATCAACTGGAAAGCGGTGCAGGTAGCTGAGGGAGGAATAGCCGGTGCCAAAATCATCAATGCTGAGCTTAATTTGCCGTTCCTGCAGGGCCTGAAATACCGTTTCTGCCAGCTCGGCATTCGCCATAATGGCACTCTCGGTGATTTCTAGCTTCAGGTATTGACCAGCAAGCTGGGTGTCTGCCAGCACCTGATCAATTTGCTGTAGTAGATCAGGCTGCATAAACTGAGCTACCGACAGATTAACGCTCATCATGGTGTGGGGCGGCACCAGCCGCTGCTGCTGCCACTGGTAAAGATGCTGGCAGGCTTCCCTTAGTACCCACTCGCCTATGGGCACAATCAGCCCCGTTTCTTCAGCCAGCGGTATGAAAACGTCTGGGGGGAGCAGTCCCCGCGAACTGTGCTGCCAGCGCAGCAGCGCTTCAAATCCCAGGAGCGTCAGCCCGTCGAGCGACACGATCGGCTGGTAGTGTAGGCGCAGTTCCTGCCGCTCCAGCGCCAGCCGCAGCTCCATTTCTAGCCGCAGCGAGTTTTGTACCTGAATATGCATGTCCGGCTCAAACAGGGCATACTCCAATCCGCCGGTTTTAGCTCGATACATGGCGGTATCGGCATCACGCAGAATCTCCTGAGAAGTCTGGTAAGTTGAAGTGCCCACCACAATGCCAATACTGGCGTTCGTAAAAATTTGCTCCTGGCCGATGCGAAATGGCTTGCCCAGCCGCTGACGAATGCGTTTGGCGACCCAAACCGCCTCCTGCAAATCTGCTAAATTTCGTAGCAAAATCGTAAATTCATCGCCACCAAAGCGGGCTAGCACATCATTGGGGCGGATGCAGTTGCGCAGCCGCTGGCTGAGCGCCTTGAGCAGCTCGTCACCCATCCAGTGGCCAAAGGAATCGTTGATCAGCTTGAAGCGATCGCAATCTAGAAACAGCACTGCGAAGGGTGTGTGAGGCTCGTGGTGCAGCTGAGTCAAGCACTGCTCCAGGAAGATCAAAAATTGGTTGCGACTGGGCAGGCCCGTCAGGCTGTCATGAAACGCCTCGTAAGCCAGCTGCTCTTGGGCCTGACGCCGGTCCTCGACCTCCTGCTGCAGCGCCTGGTTGACCTGCAGCAGCTCATCTGTGCGCTGCTTGACCTGTTTCTCCAGGGTGTGGTTGAGCGATTGCAGTACCTGTTCAGCCTGCGTGCGCGCAGTAATGTCCTCCAGCATCAGCACCAGACTCTCGGGTTCGACAGCCCCCGCCGCCACAACCGGCTCAAGCCGCAGCTCAAACCACTGGTCAATTCCGGCAGCGGTGCGCCATCGCTCAGACTGGCCCCGTAGCCCCTGCTGCCAATGCTTCTGCCAAGCCTCGGCGCTCGTCCAGTTAGGCACCAGATGGTCGGCTAGGTAATCGCCCGGTTTCAACCCTAGCCACTGGGCTGCCACCGGGTTGCAGAACCAAACCTGACTTTGGCGATCGGCAGCCACCAGGCCAATGGGGAGACTGCGTGCGATCGCAGCCTGGGTTGATTGTGAGCGGCCAAACTGCTCTGCCAGCGTTGCTAGCTGGGCGATTGGCAGTGCCTGATTGACGCTGTCTAAAGGCGCCACCGCAGGGGAGCCTGGCCCTGAGTGAATAATCAAATCCTTCTGGTAGGTCTGCCACAGGGTTTTGACCAGGTGTTTGAGGTCCAGCGTTTCCTGCAGCTGTTGCTGTAGGTAGGCCATCAGCCCGGTGGTGACCAGCAGCAGCACTGGCGGCGTCACCGGCAACCAGTAGGCAGCGGTAAAAAGCAGCAGCGCTAACCCTGCCCAGCTGCCCACGGCAACGGCTATCACCAGCAGCTGCCGGCGTCCCTGCTGCCGAGTCAGTACGGCCCCTAGCCCAACCGCCAGCAAGATTAGACCGCTCCACGGTAGGGCTCCTCCCAAGGGCTGCAAAAACCGCTGCTGCAAGATGTTGTCTAGGGCGGCTGCATGGAGATGGACGCTGCTGGCTGGGGCGATCTCATCGAAGGGTGTGGTTAGTGGGTCAATGGCGGTTGCCGTAACGCCCAGCAGCACGATTTTGTTTTGAAAGGCCTGGGGCGGCACTTGGCCCTGCATCACCGCCTTAAAGGAGTATTGCTGCAGCTGCTGCACTGAACCGGGCCAGTTAATCCACAGGTGATCGGGCGGCAACAGGGGCACTGCAGCCGTAGTTAAACCATAGGCTTGGGCAGCCGCCAGGCTAAGGGCAGGCTGATCGCCAAGTATGGGCGTTAGCCTGCGCACCAAGCCATCCCTGTCACGCTGAAAATAGACGTGTCCGGTGCCTAATGCGGACTGCTGCAGCACAGGCACCGGGGCCAGCATCTCTCCGTGCGTATCCCAGCTCTGGGCCAGGATCACAGCGCCCTGCTGAGCCATCTGCTGGGCCAGGGCGTCGTCATCAGGGGTAGGCTCGGTCAGCAGCAGAGAGACCACGACGGCGCTTGGGTGGCTGGGGCGCAGCTGCTCTAGCAGATCAGCATAGTGCTGCCGGGGCCAAGGAAAGCGACCATACTGGCGCAGGCTAGCATCATCAATGGCGATCACCACCACTCGCGAGTCCCAGGCCTGCTGCCCCCGCAACCGAAACAGCATCCGAGATTCCAGCTGTGATAGAGGCTGCAAGCTCCCTGCCACTAGCAGGGCCGTTGTCAGGGCGGAGGCGGCAAGCCCCGGCAGCAGCTGCCAAGGCTTGATATTAGAGAAGGCGCAGTGCATGGGTGGTGCGGGTGCCTAACGGAGTCACCACTGTGACGTCAAGGGTGAGGCGGGCAGTTGCCACTAGGGTCAGTGAAAATTCCCCGTTGCGGCCAACTAGCTGGAGCTGGTCATTGATGAATACGGCATTGACGGGATCGACACGGCCAATCAGGCGAATAAAGCGCGTTGGTCCTTGAAAAAGGTACTCTGAGCGATAGCTTAGCTCAGTATTATTTTGGATTGGCACGGGTCGGGTGGGAGGGTCTCCCGGGAAAACCAGATTTTGATACCCCCCCGGTACGCTTACCCGCTGGCCTTGGGCGGCAGTTTCGACAGCCCCGCTGAGCGTAGCCAAGCCTATCTTGCCATCCGGCTGCACCGCAACCCCAAACTCAGTACCGCGCACAGCAGCCGTCCCCGCAGGTGTTTGCAGCTCGAATTCAGTTCCAGGATTGGTAAACGGCCGCAGCCGCAGCCGCGCCTGCCCTTGCACCACCCGCAGCCGAGTGATGCGGCCATTGTCGGGCGCCACGGCCAGCGCCTGAATTCTGATATCAGTATTTTCTGATACGTCGATGAAGCCAATGCCAGTATCGACTTCCAGCGTCGCGGTTGAATTGGGTGCGGTTCTGACGCCATCACCCACCCCCTGCAGGCGATCTCCTACGCGGGCGGTGCGGTTGCCGGCAGGCTGCACCAAGGTAACCGTTCCCCCCATCTGCCGAATGCTCAGCCAGCGGTCAACGCGCACAGACAAGGGCTGGGCCAGCGTCTGATGGAGGTTGAAAAATACGGTGGTGGCTAACAGGCTCAGCAGAATCCCGAATAACCTTTTTCTGGGGAAAATAAAC
>DATNQE010000313.1:0-4930 GCA_036702895.1 Trichocoleus sp.
ATGGTGGTGGGCGGCCAGTTTACGGCCCAGGCCCTACCTGCTTCAGACGATGGCGACCTGCTCAGGGAAAAGGCCGGGCTCTACAACGTTGACGGCGAGAAGTTTGCTATCTCCAAGGCGCAGCGGGAGTTCCGGGAGCGGCAGCGTGAGCTTCAGCCGGTGGCCGGGCGCAAGGAATTCAACCCCGGTGGCGGTTGGGTAAGCCCCTTTGCGACGACTCCCGTGGTGGCTTCAACGGCCATGAATGAAGCGATTGCGCCCTATCTCGCGAACGACAAGCTGCGGCTGATTCCCTACAGCGAGCCGGTGGAGGTGCTGTTTGAATCAGGAGCCGGGGGCCGTCGCCGGGTAAAAGGCGTGGTCTTTAAAGATAATCAGCGCGGGGTTCAGTTTACCGTTACCGCCAAAGTCACCATTGAGGCCACTGACCTAGGCGACCTGCTCGAGGTCGGCGGCATTGAGTCTAGGGTGGGGCAAGAAGCGCGCCACGAAACCGGAGAGGCTATCTTGCCGGAAGATGCTCGGCCCCAGTGCCAGCAGTCTATTACCTTTGATGTGCTGGTGGAGCATACGCCTCCCGGCAAAGGCATTCCCGTTGGGGCTCCTGCCGGCTACGGCAAAGACCCCTGGCTCAATTTTCACGAGTTTACCGGCCGCTTTTTCACTAAAGATGGTCAGGGCAATTGGCAGAAGTGGGACTTTCTCAGCGACTTTGGCATTTTTCGCTATCGCCGGGTGCTGCGATCGCACCTCCATGAGAAGAAGGTGGGCCACGGGGATGTGTCGGTCATTAACTGGGGCACATCGCAAGAGCCCGATCGCTACTGCTGCGGCAACGACTACCGCCCCGGCTACCTGGTAGGCGTGAGCCGAGAAGATCGGCAAATGCACATCAAGCGTGCTCGCGATCGCGCCCAGGCCTACATTCATTTCCTGCAAACCCACGGTGTGCCCGACCTCAAGCCGCGCGGTGACCTCACCTGGACAAAAGACGGTATTGCGCTTGAGCCCTACATCCGCGAAGCCCGTCGAGGCATTGCTCTGACCACCATCCGCCATGAAGATGTCGCCGAGACCTTCTTTCCCAATCAGGCCAGAGCTCGGTCCTTTGAAGATTCTGTGGGGGTGGGGCAGTACCACTACATGGACCTGCACGGCAACGACCAAAAAGGCCACGTCAGCCCGCGCGGTAAAGACGTAGTCGCGCTGCCGTTTTCCCTGCCGCTGAAGTCGCTGGTGCCTATCAACACCGACGGTCTGGTGCTGTCGGCTAAAAGCCTGGGTACAACCCACATCACCAACGCTGCCTACCGCATGCACCCCATGGAGTGGGCCATCGGCGAGGCCAGCGGCTGTCTGGCAGTGATGGCGGCCTGGGCCGGGGTGGAGCCGCGCGAGATCGCTACCCAGGAGGCGCAGGTGCGGCGAGTACAGGGCTTTTTAACGCGCAACGGCGTACCCATTTTCTGGTTTGACGATGTGCCCCACGACGACAGAGATTTTGAAGCCATTCACGTGCTTGCAGCAGCAGGCATCATCCGCAGCGAAAACGTCAATGACCTGCACTTCAAGCCATTTGCCAACGTCAGTCGGGCCGTCGTGGCGGCAGCGCTGCTCAAAGTCCTCAAGCTAGAGCCCTTTGCCCCGGCTCAGCCGACTTTTGTAGACGTGCAGCCCGGTAAGCACTGGGCCTACACCGCCATTGAAACGCTGCACGCTCAAGGTTTGGTGGTAGGGCTTGACGGCAAGCGCTTTGGCCCCGATCAGCCCATCACCCGCGAACATCTCTCTTTCCTGGTGAAGAAAGCGATGCCTGAGGCGTATGAAAAAGCCTTTGCCCGCACGCCCATTGACAAACAGAACCTGCAGCGCAAGGAGCTTTCGCGCGTGCTCTATGAACTGATGAAGAGGAAGCTGGGAATTTAGGCATCGTTGCAAGGCAGGCTGCCTGCACATTACGGGTAGGTTTGGCGTGAATTGTTTTAGATGAAGAAAAGGACGCAGAATCCTCTGCGTCCTTGGCTCTCAAACCACTTTTTCTCGGAGAAACTTGTTAGCCCTATCAGGCAGCTTGCTCAGCACGGGGCTGGGAGTCGAGGAAGATGTCGGTCGCTTTGAGCTGCAGCCCTGCCCGCACCTGAGAATCGCTCTTAGCAACGTAGGGAGAGGCGTCGATCGCGCCGCTGGCAATAATCAGAGAGCCTTTCTTGACGTAGTCGAGTTTGCGCCAGGCCGAAGTCCCCTCCCAGATGCTGACGCTGACCGTGAAGCTGTCATTTTCCTTGCGGCTGGGAATGCGATCTACATAAATGGTCAGCTCGGCCAGTTTGGCGGTAGAGCCATCTTTGCGCTCGATCTGGCGAATTTCGGGGTCGGCGGCAACGTTGCCGGCCAGGGTGCAGATATTCAGTCCGCGACTGCTCATGGGCTCAAAGTCCTTAGTTGTAAGCGAAGAGTTGTGAGTGGAGATAGTTGAGGCTGTTGTAACAGGGAAGGTCTATAACCGCTGCCAGTAACTCAAACTCTGAAGCTCGAAGATGCACCGCTGATTCAGACTTTGATGGCCAGGAATAACAGTTGAAGACTGGGGCAATGGACTTAATATCGGCCTCTACTTCTGAAGAATTGCTAAGTAAGATTGCTGAACTTTGCGGCCAAAGGCCCCAATCCTAGCTATTTCTACTCAGGCTGAACCCCAGACCAGCAAAGCCTTTGAGCGGGCTGAGGGAAAGCGATATGCTAGCCCCTGGAGTAAAAACGTAGACAATGACCACTCGCTCGGTTCAATACACCCCTCGTAAGCTCTGGCTGGCCGCCATTAAGCCGCCTATGTACAGCGTCGCAATCATGCCGATTGTGATTGGCAGCGCTGCCGCCTATGCCGAAACTCAAGTCTTTAAGCCAGGAGTTTTCTTCACCTTTGCCCTGTCCGCCGTGCTGATTTTGGCCTGGGAAAACCTCAGCAACGACGTCTTTGACTCGGAGACGGGCATTGATGTTAACACGGCCCATTCCCTGGTAAACCTGACCCGAAACAAGCGGCTGATTTTTTGGATTGGCAATCTGTTTCTAGGGGTTGGGATCGCGGGGATTGTTGCGATCGCAGTCCGCCAGCAAGACCCCATAGTGCTCGCCATCATCCTGGCCTGCTGTGGCTTGGGCTATCTCTACCAGGGGCCGCCCTTTCGGTTGGGCTACCAGGGGCTCGGTGAAATCCTTTGCTTTCTGGCCTTTGGGCCTTTAGGCGTGGGGGCTGCCTACTACAGTCAGGCCCAAACCTGGTCATGGAGCAGCCAGTTTGCGGGAATCATCGTCGGCATTACCACGACGCTGGTGCTGTTTTGCTCGCATTTTCACCAGGTCGAAGATGATTTGGCAGCGGGTAAGCGCTCTCCCATTGTGCGCATGGGCACTCAGCGCGGCGCAGCCCTGATTCCCTGGACCTGCGCCATCGTGTTTGCCCTGACGGTCTTTGCGGTACTGGCCGACTACTTCCCGCTGTGGACGCTGCTGATCTTAGCCAGTGTGCCTCCGGCAGTGCGGCTGACCCAACACGTCGGGCGCTTTCACAATATGCCGGAGAAGGTCAGCAACTCTAAGTTCATTGCCATCGGCTTCCACTTCTGGAGTGGAGTGCTGCTGACGCTAGGGCTGCTGCTGCCGACCGGAGTTTGATGCAGGGCTAATGCAGCTTTGGTTTGAGCATCGCCCCTACCAGCGACCCTTCCGCCAGCCGCTGGAAACAGCGCATGGACAATGGTGCGTGCGGCAGGGAGTTTTGCTCAGGCTGACGGACGAGGCGGGCCGCAGGGGCTATGGTGAGATTGCTCCAATTCCGTGGTTTGGCTCTGAGTCGATCGAAGCAGCCCTCACCCTCTGCCAGAGGTTGAATGGCTGGCAGGAGGAGTTAACTCTAGAGAACATTCCGCTCGACCTGCCGGCTTGTCAGTTTGGGGTAGGTGTAGCCCTGGCTGATTTGAAGACGCCTTTAGACGTGCCGGAGCTGGGGCCAGCATCGGTGTGTGCTCTCCTACCCGCTGGAGAAGCCGCGCTGCATCAGTGGCAGGCGCTGTGGGAGCAAGGACACCGCACGTTCAAATGGAAGGTGGGGGTATATGCGCCAGACGCAGAACTGAAGTGCCTGCAAACTCTAGCGGGGGAACTGCCTCCAGGCGGGCAACTGCGGCTTGATGCCAACGGCGGGCTGAGCCAGGCGGAGACGCGGCAGTGGCTGGAGGTTTGTGATCGGTTTCCAGAACAAATTGAGTTTTTAGAGCAGCCTTTGCCGCCCAATCAGTTTGAGGCATTGCAGCGTGTCAGCCAGCAGTATCAGACCCCGATTGCTCTAGATGAGTCGGTCGCAACCCTGGCTCAGCTTAAGGACTGTTGGCGGCAGGGCTGGTCAGGGGTGTACGTGATTAAACCTGCCATCTGCGGCTATCCGGCTGAGCTGGTGCAGTTTATCTGCGATCGCTCCCTTGATGTAGTGCTGTCTTCGGCCTTAGAAACTGGGGTGGGGAGACGCGGGGCACTGGCGCTGGCCCAACATATTCAGCCTCAGCGGGCAGTGGGCTTTGGCACCGGCAGGTTGTTTGACGACGACTGGGACACGCTCTCAGCAGAGCAGCTATGGGAGGCGGTATGACCCTCAAGGAATTACTACAGCGGCGATGGGGCAACGACTGGCTGGTGGGAATAGACAGCCAGTCATTTTGGCAGCGCTTTGAAATCCACCGGGCTTGGCTGTCTGAGCAACCAGGTCCGCCCGTGGTGTTGATTGCTGAGCCAGATCCCCTTGAGTTTCTTGCCGCGTTTTGGGCGGCCTGGGCTACCAACTGCCCCATTTATTTAGGCAGCCCCGATTGGGGTGAGCACGAGTGGCAGCAGGTTTGGGCGCAGGGCAAGCCCGACCTCTTGTGGGGGGAGCTGC
>DATNQE010000316.1:0-3136 GCA_036702895.1 Trichocoleus sp.
TTGGAAGTCTTTCTGCAGTCGGAGCAGGATTGACTAGGGCCGGTGCTGATCCTTGAGGAGCCGGTGCCGTTTCTGGCGCGGCATTCAGGGGACCAGAGCCGTTTTCTGAGCCACTTTCAGAGGCGTCTGCAGCTGGTTCGACGGAGGGATTGCTCACCTGGGGCTGAGCCAGGGCTTTCTGCCGCGCCCGCATTTGAGCCAGCTCTAGGTCTCGAATTCGGGCATTCCAGCTCGCAATGGCGCTGCGGGCTTCTCGAAACAGAGCCCGATCAGCACGAATCAGGCTGGCTTGGGCAATGGCTTGGGAAAGTTCACCCCGGTTAGCCATAGCGATTGCCCGGTTGAGGATGGGTTGGTCCTCAAGAATCTCTTTCTGGTGATTCCAGACGTAGATCCAGCTTTGCGCTTCGGGCCGCATTACCCGACCCAGTGAAATCCGGCTAGCTAGATCGATAGCCGTTTGTAGGCCGTCAATGCTGGGCGCTTTGGCGAGCTGGTGAGCCTGGGCCAGGTAGGGCCGGTCTTCTATACGCTGGATCTCTTTACGCCAGTGGGAGATTAGGGTTTGGGCTTGCTGCCGTCTGGGGTGCTTCGCAGGGACAGCTTGGGCTTTTGCGATCGCAATATTTAGCGCGTCACGATTCCGTAGCGTTCCCACTGTCTGGGCAATTTGGATCTGGCCTAGATCCTGCAGATGCACTTTCCAAGTAGCGAGGCTTGACTGAGCCTGGGGATAAAAACGGCTCTCCGGCGGAATTTGGTTGGCTAGCAGCATGGCCCCGTAGAGGTCCACGATCTGCTGGGGTGAGGTGTGCCAGTCAGAGACGCTCTTAAGGGCCAGCTGGCGTGCCTGGCTGAGACGAATGAGTTCCTGGGCTACCTGTTCACGATTGGGGTTAAGGGCGACTCGGCGGCTAATCGTAATAGCCTCGTCCAGCTGGGCGGCATACCACTTGTCTTGGGCGACGCTCAGCAGCATATCGCTCCAGCTATTGAGAAAGGGCTGGGCCTCCTGCCAGGTGTGAGTCTGCCGGTCGATCTGGCTAGCAGCCCGCAAGCCGCCGCTGAGTCGTTCGATACCGCCGGGGGCCGCTGTTGCTTTAGCCTGGGCCAGCAGCCGCTGGGCCTGCTTCTCCTGCCGGATCTGCCGGGAGAGGGTCTGCACCTGCTGTACGCGCCAATGGCTGTTGTTTAACTCAGACAGAGCCAATACCTGCTCTGAGGCAGTCGTCCAGTCTTTTTGCTTGAGGGCGTTCTGAGCCTTAGCGAAAATGGCCTCTCCCTGCTGCCACTCCTGCCGCCAAGCGGCAACGGCCGCCTGGGCAGCTTCATAGCTGCTGCTGGTGCGGGGAATGCGGTTAACCAGTGCGATCGCGCCGTCTAGGTCATCTGCGGCAAGCTGCGCGCGAGCAGCGCTCAAGGCAGCCTCTGACCACTGTTCCACCAGCGGCTGCACTTCCTTATAGAGGGGGTGAGATGGAGTCCACTGCCCTAGGGTTTCGAGACCCACAACCATATCCTGCAGCTCGCCTGACTCAGCCGCTGCTTGAATGCAGTAAAGCTGCGCTCGATCAGAGGACAGGGTAGAGATGTTTTCGCAGTCCACCTTGGGGGGCAGATTAATCAGCCAAAGAAAAGCCCCAATAGCAACGCCGCCAGCTGTACAGCAGCTGGCAAAAGCAATCAGCAGCCAGCGCCAGGAGCGGTTGCCCCCGGGAGAAGGCGGGTAAAGAACGGTGTCTGGAAAGGGCACAGCGTCACCCCCCTCTACTAATCCCGCTAAATCCAGGGCTTGAAGGGATTCTGAAAGATTAGCTCTGGGGGAATTGCCTAGGTCACTAGGGCCATCGCTGGCCTGAGGAACAAACCGCTGCTTCACCATCGCTACCGTGAACTCCTCAAACAACACCTCTTCTCAAAGGTATCCAAAAAATCATTGATTAGTCTAGTATTTGGCTCAAAAATTACCCCTAAAAGAGAAACTTAAAGGATTATCAAATGGGGATCAAAAACATACGGGCTGCGATCCTGCTAAGCCAAGGTGGAAGCGGTACATTTTGATCTCACTTACGGTCATCTCGTGCTAAAAAGTGAAGATTGTTTTATCTAACTATTTGGATAGATGACGGAGTGGGGGGCGAAGCCATGAAGCTGGTTTATAAGGTTTGGCCTGGACCTGCTAATGCTTGCTCACTGCTAGTATCTGGGCTTCAAATGATCTGAAACGGTAACAAAAGAGTAAAGGTATAGAATTCTCGCTCTCTCTACTAACGGTTGCTGTTGCTACCAGTATGAGTCTTGTAATGACCTTCAAAGCTTCTCCCTTGAGAGTGAGAGTTGAGGGCTCCCGTGAAACATGCAGCAGCTTACTTCTCAACATCATCAGCGATATCACAAAATTATCTCTTTTGTGGCTTTGTTTAATTCCTTCCTATCTAATTCTGCTGCTAATCAACGTAATTGAATTTGGATTGATGGTGAATTGATGAAGGGACTTCGGCTGAAGAATAGTATCTAGAGTGTGGTGATAGAATTTACTGCTCTAATAAGAGTGAGTGACTGTGAACGTTGTGTGAGACCAGTAGAGTTTCTCAACTGCTTGTACCCATTCTTTTGTTAAGGCTACAGATGCTGAACGGGGCTCTAGATGCATCTCGGCAGCATTGCTTCGCTTCTCTCAGATTGAAAGGGCTATGGCACCCCTACCAAACATGTCTGCAGTCAGGTTCCATAGGAATTGCACTAGCATTTTTGCCTAAAAACTTAGGGAATCTTGCTTGCCCCATTTTCCCTTCAGGCTGCGAATTGGGGGCTGGGAAGTTGGGAAAGTAGGGGCAGGGTTTGGTCTGGGTTTGCTCGACCCCTGCAATGGAATTGCTGTTGGTGCTTAAGCAGGGTTAAGAAAGCGGCCTGCGAATTTGACGACATCTCCAAGTTCGGTTCTGCCGTTGCGATCGCTATCCAGAAACGCGTTAAGCAACGAGTTGCCGCTGCCGGCTCCGGTTTGGCCGCACCCATACCAAGCAGACTCAAAACGGCAGGCAGTCACTGAGGCGGCAAGCCTTAAATTGGAGGAGCGCTGAGGCCGGTTTTTGGGGCAACAATCTGAGCAATCGACTTTTGATCTTGGGGCGGT
>DATNQE010000321.1:0-20292 GCA_036702895.1 Trichocoleus sp.
TGGTAGGTGATCGGGCGAGGGTTGTCCGACATGCCGCCATCGATAGCTACATAGGTGCGAATGCCGGGGATCTGCTTCTGGCTGCCCACGGTGTAGGCGGTGACACAGGCTGAGCCGATTAAAGAGCGGCCCGGCTCGCTCAGCAGCCTGGGCAGGGGCAGTTCGTGGGCCTTACAGGCGGCAATGACGCCCTCACAAACGGTCTTAACCCAGGTGTCGATGCTGGGGGGATCATCGGATTCGGTGTAGCGAATACCCAAGCCGCCGCCCACATCAAGTTCGCTCAGGGAGAGTCCGTACTGCTGGGCCTTCACCAGCCACTGCACCATGACATCGCCCAGGTCGCTGTGAGGATTCAGCTCAAAAATCTGGGAGCCAATATGGGCATGGACGCCCAAGCAGTTCAAACCGGGCTGCTGGCTGATGAACTCAAAAACAGACTCTACTTGATCGGGATCAAAGCCGAATTTGCTGTCAAGGTGCCCAGTGCGGATGTATTCGTGGGTATGGCACTCAATGCCGGGA
Organism: Trichocoleus sp.; assembly: GCA_036702895.1. GTDB lineage: Bacteria > Cyanobacteriota > Cyanobacteriia > Phormidesmidales > Phormidesmidaceae > JACVSF01. The sequence continues at coordinate 526 of DATNQE010000321.1, forward strand.
GTCAGCCGCAGCAGGATGGCGATGCGTTCTGCTTGATCGGCGCTCATTTCAGCCAGCGCCCGCAGCTCCATCCAGTTGTCCACCACGATGCGACAGCCAATGGCAACGGCCATGCGCAGCTCTTCGCCAGATTTGTTGTTGCCGTGGAAGTAGATTTTGTCAGGCGCAACACCCGCCTGCTGGGCGGTGTAGAGTTCTCCGGCAGAGACAACATCAATGCCTAGGCCCTCGGAGGCTGCGATCGCACACACCGCCAGACAGTTCCAGGCTTTCGACGCATAGAGCACCAGCGCCTCGCCGGGGTAGTACTGAGTAAACGCCTGCCGGTACTGCTGGCAAGCCGTCCGCAGCGAATGCTCATCCAGGATATAGAGCGGTGAGCCAAAACGCTGCACCAAATCCACTACATCGCAGCCGCCCACCTCCAGATGGTCCTGGCTGTTCACCTGAGCCGTCAGGGGCAGCAGGGACTGGTTGGGCGATCCCGCTAGTGACTTATTTTGATCTGTTAGATATCGACGGCTGGAGTTTTGCACGTCTGTCGGGAAAGTAGAAACCATCAGAACTCTTCAACAGGTAAACAGGACAGGTAAACAGAACCGTTAGCAGGACAGCAACAACAAGGTCCGCAGACTGAAATCCGCTGGCAAAACACTACAGTCCGAGGGAAGCAGGGGGCGTAGAAAACCCCAAGCCGCTTCGCCAAGCTGCATGCCAAACCAGTTAGCCCAACCGGAACCTTTGCCCCAGAAATTTAGCCCTAATAGACCAGTGTACAATTGAGGGCTGTGTCCCTACAGAGCATTCCACAATGGGATACGAGGCATGACTGCACAGGCGTTTTGGGGAGTGGTTCTGAGCCATGATTTCGGCGGGTAAACTCTGCTGCCACTTTCCCAATGAGGAAGATCTGCCTGCCATCGTTAGCCTGGATCAACGCTGCCTGGGCGGGCTCTGGTCAGAAAGCGGGTACCGTCGCGAGCTAGAGAGCCCTAACAGCCTCTTTCGCATTCTTTCTACCCCCGCTGTGAGCAGTCAAGCTGCAAAGGCCTCTAGGGCTAAAGATTCCACCACCCTAGATCTAGCCGCCGAGGCAGAACCATCGACAGCTTCGATTATTGGTATCGGCTGCCTCTGGGCCATTTTGGATGAAGCTCACATCACGGTACTGGGGATTGATCCCGCGTACCAGGGGCAGGGTTTAGGCCAGTGGCTGCTGCTGCATCTGCTGCTCGACGCTCGGCGGCAAAATTTGCAGCACGCTACCTTAGAGGTACGACCTAGCAACACCCGCGCCCACAAGCTTTACTACCGGTTTGGCTTTCAGCAGGTAGGGCGACGAAAACGCTACTACAGCGATGGGGAAGATGCGCTCCTGCTGTGGCGTAGTGGATTACAAAACAGAGAATTTTTACAAGAAATAGCCCACTGGCGACCTTATATCCTCACCCGACTACGCCAGCACGGATGGCAGGTAGATGATCACTGGGACGATGAGAAATGGGTGGAAAACCGAATACTTAAGGGCGTGAATATCTTTGACAAAAATTAATCTTTAATACTCCTCAAGATGCTTGACAAGGCGTGATCCTGGGGATTTACTAAGCCGGTTGGGGTAGATCGTTTGGGGCGGAAAATCCTCTGTTTACTGGGGCACAGTCCACAAAAATCACTGTGCTAGAATCAGCGTATTCGGCACGCACCAGGTGATGAGTTACCGTCATGTTTGAACGCTTCACGGAAAAGGCCATTAAGGTCATCATGCTGGCCCAAGAAGAGGCTCGCCGACTGGGCCACAATTTTGTGGGCACTGAGCAGATCCTCCTGGGGCTGATTGGAGAAGGCACTGGCGTCGCAGCCAAAGTCCTGAAATCAATGGGCGTCAACCTTAAAGATGCTCGTATCGAGGTCGAAAAGATCATCGGTCGGGGATCGGGGTTTGTCGCCGTTGAGATTCCTTTTACGCCCCGTGCCAAGCGTGTCCTAGAGCTTTCTCTCGAAGAAGCTCGTCAGTTAGGGCACAACTACATTGGCACTGAGCACCTGCTGTTAGGACTTATCCGCGAAGGCGAGGGGGTCGCGGCCCGCGTGCTTGAGAACCTGGGTGTTGACCTTTCCAAGGTGCGTACGCAGGTCATCCGAATGCTGGGCGAAACGGCTGAAGTCTCCGCTGGCGGTAGCCAAGGCCGAACCAAGACCCCGACTCTTGACGAGTTTGGCTCTAACCTGACCCAGATGGCCACCGAGGGCAAGCTTGACCCTGTGGTGGGCCGTCAAAAAGAAATTGAGCGCGTCATCCAGATCCTGGGTCGCCGCACCAAGAACAACCCGGTGCTGATTGGTGAGCCTGGAGTTGGTAAGACTGCGATCGCAGAAGGGCTGGCTCAGCGCATCGCCAATGGCGACGTACCCGACATCCTCGAGGAGCGCCGCGTCGTCACTCTCGATATTGGTCTGCTGGTGGCCGGCACCAAGTACCGAGGTGAGTTCGAGGAGCGCCTCAAGAAAATCATGGACGAGATCCGCTCTGCCGGAAACGTCATCCTGGTGATTGACGAGGTTCACACCCTGATCGGTGCGGGTGCCGCTGAAGGCGCGATCGACGCCGCTAACATCCTCAAGCCCGCTCTGGCTCGCGGCGAGCTGCAGTGTATCGGTGCCACCACCCTAGATGAGTACCGCAAGCACATCGAGCGCGACGCCGCCCTAGAGCGCCGCTTCCAGCCCGTCATGGTGGGTGAGCCCAGCGTTGACGAAACCATCGAGATCCTGCACGGTCTGCGCGATCGCTACGAGCAGCACCACAAGCTCAAGATCTCCGATGAAGCGCTAGAGGCCGCCGCTCGTCTCTCCGACCGCTACATCTCCGACCGCTTCCTGCCCGACAAGGCCATCGACCTGATCGACGAAGCCGGCTCCCGCGTTCGCCTGATCAACTCTCAGCTGCCTCCCGCCGCTAAGGAGCTCGATCGCGAGCTGCGTCAGGTGCTCAAGGAGAAGGACAACGCTGTCCGCTCCCAGGACTTTGACCGGGCCGGGGAACTGCGCGACAGGGAGATGGAGATCAAGGCCGAAATCCGCTCCATCGCCCAGAACAAGAAAACCACCGACGAATCTGAAGGCGAAGACTCTACCTCTCCCGTGGTGGGCGAGGAGGACATCGCTCATATTGTCGCCTCCTGGACGGGCGTACCGGTCAACAAGCTGACCGAGTCCGAGTCCGAGAAGCTGTTGCACATGGAGGATACCCTCCACCAGCGCCTGATTGGTCAGGACGAAGCGGTGAAGGCGATTTCTCGCGCTATCCGCCGGGCCCGAGTTGGTTTGAAGAACCCCAACCGACCCATTGCTAGCTTCATCTTCTCCGGTCCTACCGGGGTCGGTAAGACGGAGCTTGCTAAGTCCCTGGCCGCGTACTTCTTTGGCTCCGACGAGGCCATGATCCGGCTCGACATGTCCGAGTTCATGGAGCGCCACACCGTTTCCAAGCTGATCGGTTCGCCTCCGGGCTACGTCGGCTACAACGAGGGCGGTCAGCTCACCGAAGCAGTGCGTCGTCGGCCTTACACCGTGGTGCTGTTCGATGAAATCGAGAAAGCCCACCCCGACGTCTTCAACATGCTGCTGCAAATCCTGGAAGACGGTCGCCTGACCGACGCCAAGGGCCGCACGGTGGACTTCAAGAACACCCTGCTGATCATGACCTCCAACATTGGCTCCAAGGTCATCGAGAAAGGCGGCGGCGGTCTCGGCTTCGACTTCGAGCAGAACCAGGCCGAGTCTCAGTACAACCGCATCCGCTCTCTGGTCAACGAAGAGCTCAAGCAGTACTTCCGCCCAGAGTTCCTCAACCGTCTCGACGAGATCATCGTCTTCCGTCAGCTCACCAACGACGAAGTCAAGGAAATCTCCGACATTCTACTGAAGGAGGTCTTCCGCCGCCTCACCGAGCAAAACATCACCCTCAACGTCACCGAGCGATTCAAGGATCGCCTGGTGGAGGAAGGCTACAACCCCAGCTACGGGGCGCGACCTTTGCGTCGAGCTATTATGCGCCTGCTGGAAGACAGCCTGGCAGAGGAAATCCTCTCCGGCCGCCTGAAGGATGGCGACGCGGCGGTAGTCGATGTCAACGAGGAAGGCAAGGTAGTAGTCCAGCACAGCGAGCGCCGAGAGCTCATGCCTCAGGCCGCCGAGTAGGCAGTCTAAATTAACCTGAATGATGAAAGCGGGAGTGTCTTTTGGAGTGCTCCCGCTTTTTGTTGCGTTATTCCAAGGGGTGCAAGGTACAGGGTGTAGGGTTCAAGGTGCATGGCGTAAGGAGACGGAGAGATGCTCACACCCTGTACCTGCACCCTCTGCTTTGCTCCCTTCTATTAACTTTCGTAAACACCCACCCCCTATTTATGAATGAGACGTAACTCAATTTGAGATAATTATTAGAAAGATTGCTGGTTGTTGATATTCAGGTTGGGAGAAAAGCGGCATGGGTCTGATTAAGAATATCTTTGGTGCGGTTTTTGGCCTGATTGGCGGCATCTTCGGCGCCATCCTGGGCGTTTTTGGAGTAGGTAAGAAGTCGGAATATTTCCTGGAGCTCGATGACGCCGCCACTGGCGTTAAGGAAGCACTCGAGGCCGCTCCCAAGGCAGCTGAAAAGGCTCTGGCGGCAGTCGGTGCAGGTAGTTCTGAAAAGCCTGCCGCAGCTAAACCTGCGGCCGCTGCTAAGACTGCAACGTCTAAGAAATCTGCTCCGGCAGAAAAGCCTCAGCCCACTCCAGCTCCGGTACCTATCTCTGCTCCTGCAGTGACCAACTTTTCCACTGAGTACCTGGTAAACGCAGGCTCTAACGGCAGCCGTCGTCGTCCTGGTCCTAGCCTGTCTCCGTTCCGGGATTTGGCCCGCCAGGTTAAGGTTCCTGCTAAATAAGCTAGTCCGGTAGTAACTGCTTCTGTTGGTAACACGATCCCCCTCGCTATCTATGTGAGGGGGATTTTTTGTGGGTAACTTTGAGTGGTTTGGCTATGGTTCCCGCATTGGCTAAACGGTATCAGCCTGAGAACTTATGGCGATAGCTACTAGAGTTAGGACGGGGTGCAGGGGTCGAACCCTTAGCTGAGGCTTTGCCCCCACACCTCTAGGCCAGATGTCCTAAGTCAACGTAGCAACAGCTATATTACTTGGCCTGATTGGGGTCAGCCCGCAAGAACCACAGGCCGCTATAGAGATGGAAGGCGGTATCCCAAGGAGAAGGAACTTTGCGCGCCAAATCTAAGTGGGTTGGCAGGGAGGGCAGCAGGTTGAGATATTCCAGGGCCGTTTTGCCGAAACCAACAAAGCTGCCTACATCAGGGCCTGGTAGGGATTGCAGCAGGGTCTGCTTGAGGGCATCCCAAGCCAGCCGCGCAATGGGTTGAGCAGGACCCTCGGTGGCTGGCTTTTCTAAGAAGGACAGGCCTTGGCGGTAGGTGTAGGTGCGATCGCACAGCCGCAGCACGCAGCCTCGCTGATGCAGATGCAGATCTACAACTTCCGCAAAATCCTGGGTTACTTCTCGGCGCTTCAGTCGGCCCCAAGGCCCCAAATCCACAACGGATTCTAAAATCGGCACCTGACCGCTCACCTGCTGGCTCACTTCCGACCTGTCAAACGCAATACTGCCCAACTGCCCGGCTGCATTCTGGCACACCATCGTAATCTGGGGATGCAGCGCCTGGATGTACTGCACCTTAAAGACTTGCAGCGCCTGGATCGGCTGCATCGGTGCCCAAAACGAGGGGGTTTGTCGCTCTCTAAGCGCCTGCACAAAGTATTGCAGCTCGCCCGCGTTGCCCACCCGGTAAAGCCGCCAGTACTGACCCGGTACCTGCAGTTTAGCGGTGTAGAGATCGAGCTGCATCACCTGGGCTAGCCCCTGAGCGGCAGCGCTGCGGGCCTCTCCCTGCACAGGTTCTAGCACCAGCAGGGCCGACGCTGCGGCACCGGGTTGCGATCGCGCCTGGTCGAGCAGTTGCTCCCGCTCTCGGCTCTGGGCCTGCTGCACCCGTGCGACCCCCTGGCGAGCCTGGGTCATCAGCTTGGCATTTGCAGCATTTTGCAGCAGCTGGCGGTAGGCTGGTTCAGCTTTGCCAAGCTCGCCGGTGGCTTCCCAGTAGCGAGCTAGGGCCAGCTTGAGCCATGGGTCGCGCGGCTTTTCCTGCTTCCACGCCTGCAGTAGCCGAGCCGCTCGAGAAAACTCCTGCTGCTCCAGGGCTGTGATCACTAGATCAAACATAGGTCGTCCCCTCTCTCCTCCTCAGCGAACGTCCCATCAACCAAATCCTCGTGTGAGCAGCTTCCCTTGAAGACACCCCCTACAGCAACCGCAGCTGCTGGGAGTCATCCACCACAGCCGCTGGGGCAGAAGCAGCCGTTTCTGCCATCTCCTCCCAGGACCCATCGGTCGGTTCAGCCAACAGCTCCTGGGCGGTTGCCATCAGCGCAGGGGCAATATCCGCCAGGTCTTCGCGCGTCTCCAGGTACGCCTGTAGGGCCGAGACCGGCTCCAGAGTATTCTCGGTGCCCAACTCAGGCAGGCGAGGCCGTGAAAGCTGGCTGACCAGCTCCGGGTGCAGCGTGTAGGTATGGGCCAGGGCCAGGGCCGCATCAATAGGGCTGCTCTCTAGCAAATCAAGCTGATCAGGACGAATTTTGTAGACTAGCCGCACCACGGCTTCCCGCAGATCGGCTGCTGCAATAGCATTGAGCAAAGCAGCCTGGGGGTCTTCCGCCGTTGAAAGGTCGACCGACAGGGTGTGAAACGGTCGCACCGGCAGTGGGCAAAATTCAGCCTTTGCCTGACCTCGGCCGACCTCTACCAGCACGTACCCCTTTTCCTCATGCTCCTCGCTAAAGTCCACCCGATCGATACTGCCGGGGTACAGCGTGAGGGGATGCTCGCAAAGCACCTGGTGACGGTGAACATGGCCCAGAGCTACGTAGTCAAAGCAGGGCCGCGCCAGCAGCGCCATCGGCACCGTAAAACCGCGCCCCGCGGCCAAAAACCGCTCTGCCCCAAAGCTAGCGGTATCGGTCATGACGTGGGCCAGTAGAATTGTGGGAATCGCGGGGTCGAGCTGCCGAATTTCTCCCTCTAGAGCCACCCGCAGGCGATCGAGCAGCATTTGATTGACCTCTGCCATCGACAGCCCCTCGGTTTCAGGGCGCGTCAGCAGGGTGGAGCGGGTTAGCCAGGGCAGAGTAACAACCTGCACTGGGCCGCTCTGCGTCTCAATGTGGTGGGTTTCCAGGCGATCGCCCACGATTACCCCCGGCACGCCCAGCGCCCGATAAATGCAGAGACTGGCTCCGCCTTGCCCCTGGGCGTGCTGGTCATGGTTGCCGACAAGCAGCACTGTAGGAATTTGGGCATCAGCTAGGCGACGGAACTGGCTGGCAAACGCCTGCTGCACCAGAGGCGGCGGCGTGGCATCGGGAAAGGCATCGCCGCCAAACAGCACCAGGTCTACTCGATCTTCAATGGCTCGGTCAAGGCAGCGGCTCAAGGTGGCCACAAAATCTTCCAGCCGTGTATTTAGGCCAGTTTCAGGATTTAGCCGCCCGTGAGAAAAGCCGCTGCCCATGTGGATATCTGACAGGTGCAACAGCCTAATCATGATGCCTCCTTTTGTCTGCTAGCGCTTTGCCTGCTGATGGCGTTTGCCTGCTTTGGGGATCTGCTTTGACCCGCATTGAGCTGGATTCTGGGAATTGCCCCACGGTAGCACTTCTCCAGCTTATAAGCCGGAAGCCGCTTTGAGAAAAGGCTGAAGCAGCTGAGCAATGTCGTCAAAACGAAATTCGTGGAGCAGCGGCTGCAAAACTGTGGTGATGGCCTGGTGCTGGGGTGGCAGTTCTTGCAGCAGCTGCTTAACTTTAGTATCGTCGCAGCACAAGACGGCGTTGTGAATCTCCTGCAGCCAGTCCGGCAGCTGCAGAGCCAGCAGGCCGTCTAGCTGGGGTGCTGACGGCGGTGCGGGCAATTCGTAGGTGTAGGCTAGATGCATATGCTTGCCCAGCAGCTCAAACATTTGGGCCTGATTAACGGGCTTGAGCACAATGTCGTCACACCCCACGGCCAGGCTGCGCGACACTTCGTCCTCGAGCGTGCCTGCCGTAAGCACAATTACGCGGGTGCGGCGAGACGGCTCCAATCGTTTAGGCAAGGGATCGGGGCTAGGGAGGCCGGCCTGCTCCAGCTGGCGAATGCGGCGAATCGCTTCGTAGCCGTCGAGCACCGGCATTCGCAGATCCATCCAGATCAGATCGGGGCGCCATTGCTGCCAGATCTCAACGGCTTCCTGGCCATTGACAGCCTCTCTAATGGACCAATCCAGCGGTCTGTGTAGCCGAGCTAGCACGGTGCGGTTGGTAGGCACATCGTCGACAATCAGCACTCGCCGGCTCGGTTGCCCGGGAAGCACGGTAAAAGCGCGGGCAGGCGGCAAGGCCGGTGCGATCGCAGCCAGCGACAGTAGCCGCACCGGCAAATCCAGAACAAAGGTAGACCCCTGGCCTAGGCGGCTCTGCACCGTCAGACGGCCACCCATAAGTTCCGCATATTTTCGGCTGATGGCTAGCCCCAGGCCTGTTCCCTCAGTTACCAAGGGCTGATTGCCCAACTGGTTAAACGGCTCGAAAATGCTCTCCAGGCTATGCTCGGGTATGCCCACTCCGGTGTCTTCCACCGCAAAGCGCAGCCACGCGGTCGCTCTTAAGGGGCTAGAGCCCACCTCACTCGGGTCTGACTCATCCAATCCCTGCAGCCCCATCGGGCTCTGCTCGTAATCTACGGGCAGGCGCGAACAGCGTAGCTGCACCTGACCCACCGGAGTAAACTTAATGGCATTGCCCAGAAGATTGATCAAAATTTGCCGCAATTTACCTTGATCAACTTCAATGCTCGCGGGTAAATCGGCAGTCAGAATTGTCTGCAGCTTCAGCCCCTTAGCCGCTGCCTGCACCTGCATCATGAGCTCCAGGGAATGCAGGAAGTAGCCCAAGTGCAGCTCCTCTCGCTGCAGCACAATGCGATTAGCCTCGATTTTGGAAACGTGCAGCACGTCGTTGATTAAGGAGAGCAGGTGGTCTCCGCTCTGCAGAATGGTGCTTAGGGTTTCCAGATGGTGGGGAGCCAGATCAGGCTCCTGCTGCAGCACCTGCGTAAACCCCAGAATGATGTTGAGAGGCGTACGCAGCTCGTGGCTCATGTTGGCGAGAAACGTGCTTTTAGCTCGATTGGCGGCATCAGCGGCTTCTTTGGCGCGGGTCAGCTCCAGCTCGGCTACTTTGCGATCGCTAATGTCGCCGATGACGCCGATAACGCACAGGGGGCGACCGTACTCGTCATAACAGGTCTTGCCCCGCTCTTCCACCCACTTGTAGAGGCCGTTGCGGCAGCGGAAACGGTACTCCATGCGGTATGCTTCCGTGGCCGTGGCGTCATTGTCCAACACCTTCTGGAAGACTGGCCGATCGTCAGGGTGAATGTACTGCATGAAGTTGGAGGTGCCCTGGGGCATTTCCTCAGCCCGGTAGCCAAAGGTCAGTTCAGTGTTGGGCCCCCAGAGATCGTGGCCCGTAGCCAAATCGTATTCAAACAGCACTTGCCCACTGGCTAGCCCGGCCGTCTCGTAACGGCGTTGCCAGGTGGCGAGCTCCTGGAGATAGATCCGCTGCTGCGCAGCGGCTCGCTGCCGTTCCGTTTCAGCCAGCTGACGAGCAGCTTCGATGCGCTGCCGTACTTCCTCTGCTCGCTTACGCTCGCGAATATCTTCAACAATGGCCAAGTCGGACACTGTCGGGCCTTCCGGATCGCGCAGTGAGGAGAGGGTAACCTGGACCCAGATAGGAGTGCCGTCCTTGTGCAGATAGCGTTTCTCCAGCACAAGAAAGGGCAGTTCCCCCCGCACTAGCTTCTGAATTTCGCCGCTGCGCTGCCCCAGGTCGTCGGGGTGAGTCACCTCCTGGTAATGCTTCTGCAGCAGTTCTGCTTCGGTGTAGCCCAGCAGTTCGCAGAGCTGGGGGTTCACCTGAGTAAAGCGGCCGGTAGCATCGGCCTGACTGATGCCGACCGGGGCCTTCTCCACAATGGCGCGGTAGCGCGACTCGTAGCGGGCCAGGGTGTGCAGCAGCTGGGCGTGGCGATGGCTCATCTCATAGAGTTCGCGGGCCTGCTCTAAAACTGTCCACTCCAGGCTTTGGCGCTTGTAGTACTGCTCCAGCGGGCTCCAGAGTCGCTGCAGGTGCGATCGCAACAGCACCCCACAGCAGCTGCCCCGTCCATCGGTTGCCACCAGCGCGTCTACTCCATGGGCGGCCATGCGATCGCTCGCCGCCTGCAAGGACTCCTCTAGCCCAATCGACACCGGCAGCGATGGAATCAAATCCTTGGCGGCTGCCTGATCCAGAGCGCGGCCTCCTGCCAGTCCCTTCAAGATCTCCGTCGCCGTAATCAGGCCTACGGGACTGCCATCTGCTGTCACCACCACCACCGGCTCGGCAACCGAGTCCGCCAGAGCTTGAGCAACCGCCTGCAGCGGCGTTTCTGGCTGCACCAGCACGCCCCGCAGCAAATCCACATCGCCCACCCGCACCTGCCGCAGCAGGTTCTCAGGCGCTAACAGCTGACGCAGATCCTCAGGCAGCAGCACTCCCACTGCCTGCCCCTCAGCCCCCAACACCGGCCGAGGGCCTTGTTTCAGCAAATCGGTTTCAACCAGCAGCGCCGGTAGATCGGTCAACTGCTCCACCGTTAGGGGACGGACGGTTGGCACCAAGTCCGCCAAGGCCTGATCCCCCGCTAGAGGATCGTTTGCCAGGGTCTGCAGCAGCCAAGGACCCGTCACCATGCCGATTACCTCCCCCTGAGCTACCCCCAGACAACCCGCTGGCGCATTCTGCAGCGCCTCTACAGCAGCCCCAACCGAAGCGCCTTCAGGCAAACACTGAATGCCTCGGCTCCGAATTTGCTCCATCAGAACCTCAGCCAGGATAGAAGGCAACAGCATCACGGGATGATGTCAGGGGCAAAAAACCACGATGAATAGCAGGTATCTCTTCCAGGATGCCCAAGCCCAAGCTGTTCTTACCCGAGCGGCATCAGGGGAGTTCCTGACCGTTGAGCTGCTCCAACAGGGCGGGCAGATCTTCCCTCAGAAAAATGGTCATGCGTCCGGAGTAAACCGTTCCAGCTTGGTCGGCTGCCAGCTCCAGCCAGTAGGCGTAGCGATCGTTGGCACGCACCTCGCCCTGCAGCAGCAGCTCTGGGTTCGCCAGCGGAGCCGAATCAACGTTGGGATAGCTATACAAGGGCACTGCCCGGCGGTAGTCGGCATAGACCTCGGAGCCGTAGATCGCCCGCAGCGCCTCCTCCATCCGAACCGGATCGATGCTGTTGATCAGATCAAACAGGCTAAAGCGCTCCGTCCGAATAATGCGGCCGTCAACCCCAGCTCGAACGCCGCTAACCGGGAAAATAGACGCCTGAAAGGAGAACCGCTGAGCCGGAGTATCTGTGCGGTTGACGACCAGTATTTCCCCCGGCCCCGGTCGTAGCGTTGGGTTGCCCTGAATCCACGCCTCTACGGTGCGCACCGCCTCGCCGGGTAGCGCATAGCCTGGCTGGGCTAGCCCCCAAAGGACCGTCCAGCAGCCTAACCCCAGCCAAAGGGATCTCCTCATTTGCCTCTGCCACACTCCCATAAATCCTACGGCGACCTGGGCCGCTTCCCTAGCAACGCCTCTCATTAAAGCGACGTCCGGCCCAAAATGTCATGAGATGCAATCGGTTGATACAAAATGTTCTTAAACATCAGCCCAGAAACAGCTTGTAGGCCGGATTCTTGTGCTCATCGCAGTAGGGGTAGCCCAGGCTGTCTAAAAAAGTCTGCCACTCGGTCATCTCGTGGGGCGGCACCTGAATTCCGGTGACAATACGGCCGTGGTCAGAGCCGTTGTTGCGGTAGTGGAACAGGCTGATATTCCAATCGGGGCTCATGGAGCTGACGAATTTCATCAGGGCGCCAGGCCGCTCAGGAAACTCAAAGCGGTAGAGCAGCTCGTCGTGAGCCAAAGGCGACTTGCCGCCTACCATGTGGCGCAGGTGCAGCTTGGTTAGCTCATCATCGGTCAGGTCCAGGGTGCGAAAGCCGTTGGCCTCAAAATTCTGAGCCATCTTGAGGGCGTCCTCCCGATTCTGGATCTGCAAACCGACGAAAATGTGGGCCTCCTGTTCGTCGGCAATGCGGTAGTTAAACTCGGTCAGGTTGCGCTTGCCAATGCACTCACAGAATTTTTTGAGGCTGCCGGGTCCCTCGGGAATGGTGACGGCAAAAATTGCCTCTCGCCGTTCACCCAGCTCAGCCCGCTCGGCGACAAACCGCAGTCGGTCAAAATTCATATTGGCGCCGCAGGCTACGGCTACCAGGGTTTGGCCTTGAATGTTCTCCCGCTCGACGTAGGCTTTGGCCCCAGCAATGGCTAACGCACCAGCGGGCTCTAAGATTGAGCGGGTATCTTCAAAAACGTCTTTGATGGCGGCACAGGTATCGTCGGTGCCCACCAGAATAATGTCGTCTACATACTGCTGACACAGCCGAAACGTTTCCTCCCCCACTTGGCGTACAGCTACGCCGTCGGCAAACAGGCCCACCTGGTCTAGCCGCACCCGCTGGCCCGCTTTAAGCGAGCGGTGCATGGCGTCGGCATCAATGGGTTCTACGCCAATGATTTTAATTTCGGGCCGCAGCCGCTTAACGTAGGCCGCAATGCCTGAGATCAGCCCGCCGCCCCCGATAGCAACAAAAATGGCGTGGATCGGCTGCTGCCACTGGCGCAGGATCTCCATGCCGATGGTGCCCTGCCCAGCAATCACGTCAGGGTCATCGAAGGGGTGAATGAAGGTCAGTCCTTTTTCGGCCTCCAGCTGGCGGGCGTGGGCATAGGCATCGTCGTAGGTCTCCCCGTGTAGCACGACCTCACCGCCGCGCGATCGCACCGCGTCCACCTTGACCTGAGGTGTAGTAGTCGGCATCACAATGATGGCGCGGGTGCCCAACCGGTGGGCACCGAGGGCCACACCCTGGGCGTGGTTACCTGCCGAGGACGCAATTACGCCCTGGGCCAGCAGATCGGCAGGGAGCTGGGCCATCTTGTTGTAGGCACCCCGCAGCTTGAAAGAAAAAACCGACTGCATGTCTTCCCGTTTAAGCAGCAGCGTGTTACCCAAGCGAGAAGATAGGTTGGGCGCTCGGTCCAGAGGCGTTTCCTGAGCCACGTCATAAACGCGGGCCGTGAGAATTCTTTCTAGGTAATCGGAAGGCATGGCAGGGTGAGGAGTGGGCGGAGTTGCAGGGGTCCCTCTAAAGGAGCTTGACCATTCCTTTAGGACTATCGCAGATGGCTCTCAATTTTACGCCACCAGGTGAACTCTCCAGAATACCCCTAATTCCCAGTAGTCACGGCAGAAAAAACCCTTCTCCAAAAATTGAAGAAGGGCAGAGGTTCTACTGTCATGAGTCGAAGAGGTCATGTTTCAAGGCAATTACTGAGCAGGGCCTTGAAAACCTGGTTGAAGACATTGTTAGGGAAAAGCAATTTTTGAGTGGCTGAGGCTACTGCTCTTTCGAAATCACAATGGGCTGCATGTTGTAAGCCGCCTCTAGCTCGGTGCGCACCTCGGGGTCCAGCTCAAAGTTGTACGACTCTTCCAAAGCCGGCGCTGAAAACACCTTAACATCGCCCAGCAGCTGCACATAGGTGCCCTCTGAGGGCATCGCCATGTTCGAGTTCGGCACTAGCACCAGAATGGGGCTTTCGGGAGAGATAGAAGCGTCACTGCTGACCGTAAAGGCCTGATTGCCGTGAACCTTAGATACTTGGCCGCTGACCGATACGGTTTCCCCAACATACCCCTCCAAATCCTTGGTTTCATGCGCGTCAAAGGTCACCTCCTCGCCGTTGACCGTCTGCTTAGGGGTCGGCTCAGGATCGTACTTGGGCGTAGCCAGGGGCGCTTCTTCCACTTCAGCCGTCGGCGTAGTGCAGGCAGGCAGTACCAGCACAGCCGAGAGCAGCCCTAGCGCCAGAAGCAGCCGACTAGCCGGTTTGCAGGAAAGAAATTTTAGAGGCGTTTTCAAAGAAGTTTTCATAGGAGTTTCAGGGTTCGGCGGGCAAATAAAACTAGCAAGGAGACAAATTTTCTCAGCAGGGCATGTCAACGCCCAGGCCAAAATCTGCCTGAGATAGAAGCACCTGGCATATAAGACGTTTAAAGACTAGGCGTTCGAGGACTAAAGCACCTAAAACCGGAATATCCGATTTATTGCTCTATTTCCGGCTGCCATGTTACCAACAAGTTAACTCAGCTCTGAATACCTTGAGTTCTCCCCGGGGAATGAACCCCTAATCTTTCCAGGCTCTGTCTTTAGAAAGGATCGGCGGCGAATTTTGAGCCGCTTTAATGTGCAGTTTTGTCGCGCATTAAAACAGCTCAGCGGCTAAACGGGAACGCTGACAGCAGACTTACCCGCTCAACAGCGGCAGCAATGGCGGTGGTTACCTTTGGGCATGATGCTGAGAACAGAGACAACACTGGACAATTTGATTGACTTAGTAGCCGCCTTCGCCGGTTTAAAGCTGGGGCCTCGGGACGAAGCCGGATTTAGGCAGACTGTGCAGCGCCGTATGGATGCGCTCGGCATGAACGCCTGGAGCCAATACCACGCGCTGCTGTCTGCTGCTGGCGGCCAAACGGTCAGCCCGGCAGCGGCCCAGGCTCTGCGGGAATGGCACTGTCTACTCAATCAGCTAACCATTGGCGAGAGCTATTTCTTTCGCGATGAGCGGCAGTTTTCCCTGCTGCAGCAGCAGTTAATTCCCGAGTTGGTGGCCGCTAAGCATCGAGCAGGAGGGGCTCAGCAGCTGCGAATCTGGAGTGCTGGGTGCGCTACTGGGGAAGAGGTCTACTCCCTGGCTATCCTGCTGGGGGAAATGGAGCTGGCCCAGGAGGGCTGGGCACTCAGCGTGGTGGGCACCGACGTCAATCAAGATTTTTTGGCTAAGGCGCAACGGGGTCTCTACAGCCCCTGGTCTTTCCGCCAGACGTCTGCCGCTCTAAAGCAGCAGTATTTTTTACCAGAGCGGGGCGAAAGCTGGCAGATTCGACCTGAGCTGAAGCGGTTGACCCAATTTGTCGAGTTCAATCTGGTGCAGGACGCTGTTTCGGGCCTGACCGAAGCCGGCCAGTTTGACTTGATTCTCTGCCGCAACGTCTTTATTTACTTCACGCCGGCTGCGATCGCAGCCACTCTCACTAAGTTCTACGAAGCTCTCAATCCTGGTGGCTACTTGATCACCGGCCACGCCGAGCTGCAGGGCGTTTCTCTGGGAGAGTTTCGAGTGCGCAGCTTCCCGGCGTCGATAGTCTATCAGCGACCTAGCAGTTCTTATCCAGCAACAAACAAACCCCAAGCAACGGTTCTAAACAGCGCCAGATCAACGTCCGCTAACCGGTCCAGTCGGCTTCAGGCCCCCACTCGATCGGTTGTTCAACGGCCTATCTCCACCCGGGTCAGCACGTCTGCCGCACCCGGTGAAACAATTCTAAAAACCCCCTTTGCGGCGGCTCTCGCACAGGCCCAAACCTTGGCTGACGTGGGCCAGTATGCCGCCGCGCAAAAGGCCTGTGAGGCTGCGATCGCGCTCCGCCCCTTCGCTGTTGAGCCCTGCTACCTGCTGGCCAATATTGCTGAAGAGACCGGCGACATTGAGGGGGCCAAAATCTTTCTCAAGCGCGCCATTTATCTTGATCCGAGTGCCCTACCAGCCTACCTAGAGCTGGCCGATCTCTACGACCGCACTCAAAACAGCGATCGAGCTGCCAAAACCCGTCGCCACGCGCTCAATATCCTCAGCCAAATGCCGCCAGCACAGCTCACGGTCAACGGCCTGAGTGCCGCAGCCCTCTGTCAACACCTTCGGGCCAAGCTGCCAGCCTAGACCCGCAGCAAAACCCTCTAGATGAAGCCATCGCCGCACTAACTGACTGCTGCGAAAGGGTAAGGCTGTGGGTTTAAGGAAGCAGGACGGCAGCCGCGGGGAGCAGCTGTAAATAACCATTACAGAGCTCTCGTGGGCCAAGTATTGCCAGTCTAGAACGGGAAAACTGCTATTGCCGGAGTAAGCAAAGTCACTTCAGCAGAAGCCGTCAGGTAAGCACGGCTTGATGTCACCGTCCATACAAAGGGCGCTACAGAGCATCTACAAGTTCTGCTCCTGGCATTCCATCTGGCGTTTTAACCAAGCAGAGGCAGCGCCATGGCTCACGTTTAACGCGCTTAGCCTGCCCCGTTTCTAGCGTCCCCCGCGAGGGGAGAAGGGCAACTATGAATGATCGGCCTTATCTCATATTCGAGCTCCACAGTCGCCCCTACGGCATTGCCGCTCACTCGGTGCAGGAGATTTTTTTGCTGCCTGAAATCCACAGCATGGCCGGAGCGCCTGCTGCCGTGGTCGGCGTCCTCAACCTGCGGGGCACGCTGCTGCCGGTAGTGGATCTGAGCCAGCGGTTGGGGCTAGGGCCGCACCCCTTTGCCGTTAACGACAGCATTATCGTGCTGATTCACAGGGGCCAGAAGGTTGCTGTCGTCGTCAGCCAGGTGTTTGACGTGGTGCAGCTCGCAGCCAACCCGGCACCCTCTCCGACCTCTGATGACGCTCAAACCCAGACGGTGGTGGTGGGGATGACCCAGTGGGGCAATGAAGTCATTACCCTGCTAGATGCAGCCGCTCTGGTCAAGATGGGTCAGGCTGGTACCGCTTCAAACCGGCAGTCGGTTGAGGAGGCCAGCTCAGCTCAATTTTTTACCAGCACCACAGCGGCTGACCGTCAGCGGCTGCAGGAGCGGGCCGAGCATCTGCGGCAGCCCGTGGTGGAGGAGCGCTTCCATGAGCAGATTCCCCTGGCCGTAGTGGGGATGCAGGGCGAACAGTTCGCCCTGCCGGTTGAGTACATTCGAGAATTTACCCCAGTGCGAGCAGTGACGCCTATTCCCTGCTGTCCGGCTCACGTCATCGGCAATATGAACCTGCGGGGAGAAATTTTGACGTTGATTGATGTACGCCCAGTCCTCCAGCTCAAGGGACAGGCTCAATCTGCTTCTACTCAGGCTGTTGTGGTGCAGCTTGATGATCTCATTGCAGGCATCACCGTAGATGCGGTTTTTGACGTCATGTACGTGCAGCCCGCTGCGATCGCACCCATTCCGGTAGCTAGCTACAGCCTCCACGAGGAGTACTTGCGCGGGGTGGTGAGCGGCCAATCGGATTCGATCAGCCTGCTGGACTTGAACAAGCTGCTGACCAGCAGCGAGCTGGTGGTTAACGAGGCTGCTTAGCCGTGGCCCAGGGGTCGCTGTTTCTAAGCTGCACAGCACCCTAAAGGCCGGAGTTGGAGAACGCGCGGAGTTTGGAGAACGCAACCATGGAAAGGAAACAATTTTGGAGGCTGCGCTACTGGATCATCGCTGGCTACGTTATTCCGGTCGTTGGGCTGATTATGTCTGCCGGAGTAACCGTCAGCCGCGTCGCACAACTGCGTCACTCCATCGAGGAGCTGAAAATTTCTAACGAGATCAACGACCACCTCGGCAGCGTTGATATCCAGGTGCAGATCATGTCCCGCTCCACTCGCGGCTATCTGCTGGGGCAGGACGAGGAGTCGGTGCAGAACTACGAGGCGGCTAGGGCCCGCTATCAGGAGCTGCTGCAAACGCTCAAAAACAGGGTGCGGGTGGAGGAGCAGCGGCAAAACCTGGAGTCTTTAGAGCAACAGGTTCAGGCGCTAGAGGCCATTAATGACCCGCTGTTTCAGATGGTAAAAGCCGGCGATGTGGAGGGTGCGATCGCAGCCTGGAAGAGGGATGCCGGGAGGGCTCAGGCCAATAGCATTACCCGGCTGTTGGCCGACATGGAGCAGATAGAGCACCGCATTTTAGAGAAAGATAATGCCAATCAGCAGCAGGCTCTCGACACCCTGCAGGCAGCCACTCTAGGGGCAGCCTGCTCAGCCGTTCTGCTCTCCGTGCTGATCGGATCGTGGATTATCCTCAAGACGGCTGCCCGGATGAACGGCTCAGCAGTGAACATTGCCAGCTCTACCGCTGAAATTGCCGCCAGTATCGAACAGCAGGAGCGCATTGCCAACCAGCAGGCGGCTTCAGTCAGCGAGACCACCACCACCATCGATGAACTGGGGGCCTCTTCTCGGCAGTCAGCCGAACAGGCTGAGGCTGCCGCTTCAGGGGCCATGCAGGCGCTCGATCTGGCCGAAGGAGGCACTGTAGCGGTGGATCGCACGCTGCAGGGCATGGAGGTGCTGCGCCAGAAGGTAGACGCCATCGCCGACCAAATTCTGCGCCTGAGCGAGCAGACCAGCCAGATCGGCAGCATCTCGGGTCTAGTCAGCGACCTGGCCAACCAGACCAACATGCTGGCCCTCAACGCTGCGGTCGAAGCTGTCCGCGCGGGCGAACATGGCAAAGGCTTTGCCGTCGTCTCTGGTGAGATCCGCAAGCTCGCCGACCAGAGTAAGAAATCGGCTGAGAAGATCAACGCCCTGGTCAACGACATCCAAAACGCTATCAACTCTACGGTAATGGTTACTGACGAAGGCACTAAGACCGTGGAGCAAAGCGTTGCGATCGCACATGAAACCGCCGACGCTTTTGCAGGCGTCACCGACGCTATGAACAATGTCGTGCTCAACAGCCAGCAAATCTCCCTCAATGTGCAGCAGCAGGCCATTGCGATTCAGCAAGTGGTGACCGCCATGAACGGGCTCAACGACGCCGCCCAGGAAACTGCCAGCGGCATCGGCCAGATCAAAGTTGGCACTCAGCGTCTCAACGAAGCCGCTAATGACCTCAAAGCACTGGTTTAGCCAACTGCTCTCAACGTGGATTAGTTGGAATCACAATAACGGATGAATTTATATGAAGCACATGTCTTTACAAAGTCAGCTGGCCGGGTCCTTTCTTCTGATGGGGCTGATTGTCGCAGCCGTCGGCGGCATCAGCTGGCAGGGAACCACTAAACTCTCAAAGGAAGTTAATACCTTAAGTGACACGGCCCTGCCGAGTATTTCGGGTCTTTGGGCCATCAATGAAGGACAAACCCAGATTGAGGCTTCCGAGCTCAGATTACTCGACCCCGATTTAGGCACCGCTGAGCAGCAAGCAGCCGAAGATCGCATTAGAGCCGCCTGGCAACAAATAGATGAGGGCTTTAAGCGCTATGAGGCGACCTCTCGAACCGAGGAGGAGGAGGAACGCTACCAGTCCTTAGTGCAAACCTGGGCGGCCTGGAAGCAAAACCACCAGCAGTATATGGACCGCTACGAACAGTGGGCAGCCCTCGAAGAGGGCAATGCTAGCAGTGGACAAACCAACACCGCGTTTAAAGCCCTTAATGCCCAAGGCCAGGCCAACAAAGCAAGCTTCGACGCAGCGACCACCGATTTGCTAGATCTCATCGAAATTAACGAAGCGGTTGGCAAAGCTGCGGCAGAGAGTGCAAAATCGGTTGCGGAACTGACTCAGTTTTGGTCTGCGACAGGGGCTGTTGCCGGCTTTAGCTCGGCCCTAGGTCTGGGCCTGGTGCTCAGCATTGCGATCGCTAAGCCTCTGGGCCGCAAGGTGTCGGGCGTAATCAAGTCGGTCGTTAGCTCC
>DATNQE010000356.1:0-3238 GCA_036702895.1 Trichocoleus sp.
GAATTTTTGAAGGCGTGCTCAAAGTAGCTGTGGCTGTTTAGCCCAACGCCCTAATCAATTCGCAGACGGCGCGTTTCGACGGTCATGCCGTCTTCCCGCACAATGACGGCGCTTACCCAGCGATTGTCGGGCTGCTCGGTAGCCTGGCCAATTTTGAACAAGCCGCCTGCACTCAAGTTTTCGAGAATTAGGGGCCGGGGCGTGAGGAAGTCCTCAGCCGTAACTCCTTCATCTAAGGCTGCTCCTAGCAAGGAGCGGTTGCCCAGCGGCTCCTGCACGATCGCATCGAAGCCATACTGAGCGCCAGGAGCGGCCTGCTCCGGCAGAATGACGTTTAGGCTAGGAGGGTTGCTGCCAGAGGTCAGCTGGCTGCGCTCTGTCAAAACTTCTTGGTAAACAATTTGGCCGCCCTCAAAGCGCTGGCGCGATCGCACCTCAGCACTCAGCTTTAGCTCACGCTCAGAGCGGGCTTGGGTACCCGTAATGCGAGTGATCGTTTCTGCGGTAAAGCCACCCGCAGCAGGCTCCCAGGCCACCAGCTCAATGTCGTAGTCGAGAGTGCTGTACTGCCCCCAAAAGTCCCGTAGGGTTTGCTCAAACTGCGCTCGGGTGAATCCGTCAGCAGTGGCAAAAGACTGGCCATAGACAGCCAGCACCGTCTCAATATCTTTAGCGTCAGAGGCAGTCTCAATTTGGTCGAGTATCTGCACCAACTCTCCAGGTGCGGTCGATGGAGGCGCTGCCGTCGCTGGCTTAGCCAGGCTCCAGCCACAGATCATTCCCAGGGCGCAAATGGGCAGCGATGACGTGAAGCGGCGCAGCATGAAGTCCTCCTCATCAGGTACAGCCATTATGACCGGAATCGGAAACCGTTGCCACTTAGCCAAAACCCGCAGCGGTGAGGCTGCGGGTCCAGACGAAAGCTGTTTCTAGCACTAGTTCTAAAAAACCACGCTCAGGGCGCTTATGCGCCAGCTAACCAGCTGAAGAAGCGATTTACGGCCCGCTTCATCTGCTTTTTGCGCCGCCACCGCTCAAATTCCTGGGCGTAACTGTACTCGTTGTGCTGGTAAATGCGCCACGCGTCCCAGGCTAGCTTTAGGCTCCAGGGACCAAAAACAAGGTAAATCGGCCAGATCAACCAGCCGCCTACCAACGCCTTGAGCGCTAGCGAGAAGCCGCCAAAAATCACAAAGCGCGCTAGACCATGCTGGAACCGCTGCCGCCGCTGTTGGTCAAACAGCTTTTGGTCGGCCAGCTCGTATTTGCGAATCTGCCATTCCTGCTCGGCCGCCACCAGGGTTGCGGTGGAAATGCCCAGCTCTTCGGCGATCTCTAGCAGCTGGGTGCGGGATAGCTCGCCTGATTCTGTTTCGCGTGCGATCGCAATCTGCAAAATCTGCTGAGCATCCTCCGCCGGATACAGCAGCGCGTCGTCCCCTACGTACCGTTCTGCTTTGAGCCCAGTCATGCTTTGACCCATCAATTCTCTATCTTCTGTTATAGACAAAATTCCTTGGAGTCAGCGGGGGGTGTAGGTACGGAAATCTCACCGTCCCCTGAGAAGAAAGTGAGCAAAACTCAGCAGATGATGCGTCTGCTAACGGCTTGGGCACTCTACAGGGAGCTTAAAAAGCAACGCATCTTAATCAAACTCACTCTAACCGTTCAACCATCAGACCTGTGCATCGGAGTTTATCCCTATGACCCAGCTAGTTCCCATTCGTCTAGAAGACGGCACTGAAATCTATATCGAAGCGACTGAAGACGTTTTGGCCCCAGCAGCCAGCGTTAACGGCAACGGTAATGGCAACGGAGCGGCCAGCCCGGAAGCACCCGTCACTTCCCGCACAGCCAAGGGCATCTCCTTTGGCAGCGGCACCGCTCAAGCTCAAATGGCACAAAGCTTCAAAGCCATTGAGAGCACTATTCGTGCCTACACTAACCACACCATGAATGCCTTTAAGGACATGGCCTGTGCCAATGTAGAGCGCGTGACGCTAGAGTTTGGTCTGAAAGTAGGCGGTGAGGCTGGCGTTCCCTACGTCACTAAGGGCACCGCCGAGAGCAACCTAAAAATTACGGTCGAGTGCTCCTTCCCGACAGAGTAACCCTCT
Source organism: Trichocoleus sp. (assembly GCA_036702895.1). Lineage (GTDB taxonomy): Bacteria > Cyanobacteriota > Cyanobacteriia > Phormidesmidales > Phormidesmidaceae > JACVSF01. The sequence goes on from DATNQE010000356.1 coordinate 2,118, forward strand.
GTTCCTGTTCTATAGCAGCACATTGCCGCGTTTTCCGCTAGCTATGCCCTTTAGAAATTCTGGTGCGTTAAAACTCTGAAGCCCTAGAATTTCGATGCTCTGAAGCAGTATTTATTAACGACAGCGGTCGTCCTAAAGCAGTTTAGGCGACCGCTTTTTGATCAAGCCCTTCTAAATTAAGCTTTTGAGCTGCCGCTGGAAATCAGCCGCTTTACGAGAATCGGGAATCTCAGCTGCCAGCCGAAAGACTAAGTTCTGCGCGTCTAGGTTGGGGTAGTCGGCTAAGGTTTCCTCAATGACAAAGTTAGCCATCGGGCCAATGCAGCGAGTCAGCTCCTGGCGGCAGCGCTTAAGAAAGTCGGGGTCAATCAGGTTTGGGCCTGAGCTGGGTGTTGGTGAAGTGCGTTCACCCGAGCGGCCTGATGAGGGTGCAGCGCCATACTCGCTGTAGTCTTTTGTTTTGGGCGGCTGCACTCGGCTGACAAAGTCAGATACCTGTTTCCCATCCGAGAGTTGAGAGGCCAGCAGCTCGACCAGTTCTTCCGGTGTAGCGTCAGGATTTTGCTCTAGAGCATCTTCGATGACGATGCTGGCCATGGGGCCGATACAGCGGGTTAGCTCCTGGCGGCATTTCTCCAGAAACGCCCGGTCATGCATAACGGACGGTAGACGAGTGATCGAATGCTGAGGCGGATCGAGCTCCACAGGAACAGGAGAGAATGCCTGCCCATTAGGCGCTAGGGTCGATCGCCCCGGCGGCAAAGGAGAGGCGTAGGGCGCCAGAGTAGAGAGGGCCTGCATGACTTCCCATGCGCTTTGGTAGCGATCCCTGGGCTTCTGTCGGGTAAGTCGGGTAAGCACCTCGGTTAGCGGCTGACTAAGCGCAACATGGGTCTGCCAGCGCCACTCTAAAGAGTCGCGATCCATTAGGTCACGGGGATACTTACCGGTTAGCAGCACCAGGGCAGTCACGCCCAAGGCATAGAGGTCGCTGCACGGATAGCACTGGCCCAGGTGCATCTGCTCGGGAGGCGAGTAGCCGAACTTGCCGACCATCGTGGCAGGCTTGGAGTTGCCCTTGTCATCCCCTTCCTCGTCGTCATCCGCGCCGATTAACAGGT
>DATNQE010000364.1:0-2704 GCA_036702895.1 Trichocoleus sp.
CAGCAGCGTTTTGGGCCAAAGATCGCACCCGGGAGGATATGGAAACGGCGATCGCCCACAGCTACCCCGTCGTTACCGCTTGGGATGGCACTACGCTGATTGGCTTTGCCCGCGCCACCTCCGACGGCGTCTACCGGGCCACCCTGTGGGATGTGGTCATCGATCCGGACTATCAGGGCGGCGGGCTGGGTCGCAAGCTGGTACAAACCGTACTCAGCCACCCCCACGTCAGCCGGGTAGAGCGGGTTTACCTCATGACCACCAACGAGCAAGGCTTTTACGATCGCATCGGCTTCAAGCCTAACCCCACCACCACCATGGTGCTCTTTAACCAGCCCATGGCGATGGAGATTACTCCGGCCCGGCAGGCCGCCCAAGCGCAGCAGGCCCAGTAGTTCTAAGCCAGAGAAGGGGCTGCCAAGGTCAGTTCCTCCACTGCCTGACGCAGCTCCTCAAGCTTGGCCTGCACCTGCCCCTGGCGCAGCATTTCCTCAGCCAGGGCTAGCCCCGCCTGCAAAGATTCACTGACGCCGCTGCGCCACAGGTAAAAGCCGCCGCTCCAGATCGCCGAGCGCTGCAGCTCGCTGAGTTCTCCCCGAAGCACCGCCCTGAGAGCCGACATAACCGCTGCATCGCTTTCAAAGGGGACTTCTTCCGCAGCCAAGTCGTAGTCTCTGGGGTGCAGCAGCAGTCGCTCCACAGAGCCATCGGGCTGACTGAGGCCGATAATAGCCGTGCGGCTGCGGGGTAGATCACAGCTGCCCTCTAGCCCCTTAACCGTGATGAACGGCTGCCCTCCGCGAATGGCGAAAGTCTGCTGGGCCAGCCCTTCCGTAGGAGGGTGCACATACCCCACCACGGTCTGGCTGGGGCCTGCGTAGGGCGACCACATAAGCTCTAGCGTGGCAAAGGGAGGGCGCTTGCCGATCTGCTCTCGGTAGGGCACGATGGTCTGCGCTTCCGGAAAGTGCCTGGGCAGGTAGATAAACCCAAACCCAGTGCGCTGCAGCAGGGCATGCGTCTGCTCCAGACTCAGCCGATCTAGCGCCAGGCCCAACGCCTGCCAAATTTCTATCAGGGGAATGCCCTCTTTGGTGGGCATGCGATCGCCCCCATGCAGCAGCACCGGCGCCCCGGCGGCGGCCAACATCAGCGCCGTTATGGGCGTGACCGGAGCCGTGCGGGAGCGGCCGTCGTAGGGACAGCCCAGCACTGTCACCGGCAGGGGACTGGAGACAGCAGGCAGGGTAGGGCCCAGCGCCTCATAGGCATCCAGCATTCCAGCCATCTCCTCGGCAGTCGGGCGCTTGATCCGATGAGAAATCATAAAAGCGCCAATTTGGGCCGGGGTTGCTTCAGCGAGCAACATTAACCGAGTCGCCAGGGCGCTCTCCTCCCGGCTCAAATCCTTGGAGGTGTGGTTACCGCTGCCGACCTTTTTAAGGAGGTCCCTAAATTCCTGACTCATAAGATTGCCCGTTAACAGACAGACGCAAGTGAAAGCATTTCGGAAGCCGTTGCTTCCTGGAGGTCGTTGGCCAAGCCCTTGACTAGCTCATAGAAGCGCTGAATCGGCGGAATCGACAGCCGATCGTGGGTCGTTACCAGCACGACCTGGCGGTGCAGCACGGGAGCTTCTGTCGGACGCACCGCCAGGGTGGGATCGAGGCGGCACTCGGTCAGAGCCGACTTGGGCAGCAACGCCACAAACTGCCCCTGCCGCACCACGCCGCGAAAGGCATCCAGGGTGTTGAGCTCCAGCGCTACTTGCAGGGTGCCCTCACTCTTCTGAAACTGCTCCTGCACCAACCGCTGCATCCCGTAGCCATCCTTAAATACGACCTGAGGAAAGTGAGACAGCGCCTCCCAAGGAACGGCATTGTAGCGGGTCAGAGGATGATCCGCCGCCATCAGCACCTCAACTGTCTCCTCGTACAGGGGAATAACCGCCATCTCAGGCTGAGCGGTGAGCTTAGGGTTATGCATGACGATCGCAATGTCTACCAGACCGTCTCGCAGCACTTTGAGAGAGCGATCGCTGCCCAGAGAGGTTACCCGCAGCTGCACGTTAGGGTAGTCCTGGCAAAATTGCTGCAGCACAGGCGGCAGAAAGTGGGCGCATACAGATTGAATAGCGGCGACACAGAGCTCGGGCTGTTTGCCCGCCATCAGGTCGGAAATTTCGCTTGATACCTGGGCCCAGTCCTGGCAGATGCGGCGAGCTTTGGGCATCAGCCGTTCTCCGGCCACAGTCAGCTTGGCCTGAGCTCCCCGGTGAAATAGAGGCGCATCGAGGTCAGCTTCTAGGGCCTGCACCTGGCGGCTAATGGTGGACTGGGTGACTTGGCACTGACGCGCAGCTGCCTGAAAGCTCCCCGTCTCCGCCACAGCTAAAAATGCCTGCAACTGCTCTATGCGCATGGGGATTAAGTACCTGACTGAACGAGACCTGCTCGGGCAGGGTGAGAAACCCTGCCTGAGGATTGTTATCGGAAGATTGTTAATTGAATAACAAAAGCTGCCGACACGCTCGGTATCAAAAGCTGCTAAACCAAAACCAGGAACGTGCCTTTCTTGTGCAGCCTTTGACAATTTGCTTTGACAATTTGACCGTAGGCAGACGTTACCGACGCTTTAGAACCCCTCTAAATGGGGGTCGCCGGTTTCTCCTATAGGTTTTCCCTTGCCCCCTAACTTTCTGAGG
>DATNQE010000377.1:0-2456 GCA_036702895.1 Trichocoleus sp.
CTAGAAATTCCCAATCGAAATACCAGCGCCAGCCTACCTGAGACTTGATTCTGGAATGAACCTCGCAGCCCTTCACCAATGTTCTCACCCACAAAAATGACTTAAAAGTGACAAGTCCAGAAAAGACACTCAAACCCTGAACTCGTCGTCCATCAAACCTTCTGAAAAATTCTACCGCCTCTGAAATGTGACACAAAAATGACGAATTCTTATTACAAAGATGACAAGAAAGTGACAGCCAGCCACCCCTTAAATACTCTTAGTTGCAGTTATCTCATTATTTCATTTATACAACTTTTGAATGATGAAACCTTGCCAAATCTCCTGATAGCATCCAATCATTGTTGAAACGTATGGAGTGTGCTTAGATCATGAATATTTTGGCTTGGGTTATTTTGGGATTTTTAGCAGGTGCGATCGCAAAACTGATCTACCCCGGCTCTCAGGGCGGCGGCTTTCTGAGTGATATCGTTTTGGGCATCATTGGCGCTGTAATTGGCGGCAGTCTCATGAGCCTGTTTACAACCGGCGCTTTGCAACTCACCGCTGCCAGCCTCAGCATCCCTGGTCTGATCGTGGCCGTTGTCGGCGCCATGATCGCCATCTTCATCTGGGAATCTTTCAACCGCCGCTCTGCTTAGGCGCTCGGGTTGCTAACCGTTTATAGGCTATCTGTAGCTTTTGGGCGCAACGGATTGTCCATCTCCACCTCAAGATCCTCACGGGGCGCAGGATATTTTCCTTGCGCCCTTTTCGTCATGCCTTTTTTGGGATTCTGCGTTGCAACTTTGGCGCGCGATGGCCCTAGATCAGCCTTCGACCATCGCAACCCCCCGCTAAAGAGCATCGATAATGCCCTGCATAGACGGCAGTTCGCCGTTGCTATGGGGCGTTGGCACCAGGGTCATCACCGACATCAGAGTCAGCTGCACCAGCTCGATGTAGGCTTCAATGTCGACCTGGCCTGCCAGCAGCATCTCCCGATACTGGGTCTTGATCTGGCTGAGCTTTTGCAGGGCGGCTCCTGGATTGTTCAGCAGAGTCACCTGCCATTCATCAAGCAGCAGCAGGGTGTCGAGCACAAACTGGGTGCGCTGCTGATCGAGCTGAGCCCGACACTGATCGGTAAAGGTCCGGGTCTTCTGCTGCAGCTGGTCATAAATCTCCGAGGAAATGGCCCCATCAATAAAGCGCAGCCGGTGTTCCTGGCTCAGGGCTTCAATGCCGCTAAGGGCCTGCTGCGGGTGGTCGGGCAGCAGCTGTCTGAGTTCGTTAATGCGATCGCCTGTCGCAATCAAAGTTTTACGGGCCTGTCGCTTGCGCCAGTGCCGCAGCAGCACCCCCACAACCGTCGTGGTGCCCAGCAAAAACACGCTGGCCTGCAAATCGTTGTTGTCGCGCCAGTAGCGGGCCAGGGCCGCTCGCGGATCGCCGTTCTCATAGACCTCAGCCGCAGCCGGATGCAGATAGAGCAGCCCTCGCTGCAGCAGGTCGCGGGCGTTGCCCTCTAGCAGCTCGGGGTAGGTCAGGGCATAGGTGCGGGCATCGGACAAAATGGCCCAGGTCACCAGACCGACCGTTTTGCGGCTGACATCAGGACGGGTGACTAAAACCGTTGAGGTTGCCAGGGTCGAAATCGGCTGACTGGGCACCACCGGACTCGCACTGTATACCCCCTGCGGTACGGTGGCCATCTGATAGGAGCCAGGGTTGAGCAGCCGCAGATAGTTCGTCACCTGCTCCGGGACCGCAACCAGGTCGTAGGGGTTCGTCCCTAGCTCCTGCCGCAGCCGCTCACTGGCCCCCACACTGCCCACATAAATTAGAGCGTCAATCTGCCGGCTCTTGAGCCGCTTCCAGGCGTCATCAAAGCCCGACTCGTCGGCCTCGTAGCGCAGCTGGGTGCTCTCCAGCAGCCGATCTGCCGTAAAGCGAATGCCGCTGCCCAAAGCGCCAACTGCCAACCGCTTGCCCTGCAAATCGTCCAGGGTTTGCAAACCGGCATCGCGCCAGACCACAATGTGTACCCCCTCCTGGGCCAGGGTTGCTACCGCCAGCACCTTGCCCTCGCGCAGCTCTTGACTGGCCACATCTAGCTGCACCAGAGCAAAGTCCACCTCTCGGTTGAGCAGGCGCTCCAGGTTTTGCCGCGACCCTTGGGAGGGCTGGTTCTGCACGGTCAGGTCAACAGTCTCTTGGGCGGAGCGACTAATTTGATCGCCCAGCCGATGATAGAACCCGCCCTCTACCCCACCCGAGAGGAGCACGGTTTGAGCCCGAGGGCTACAGCCCCCTAGCAGCAGAGTCAGCGCCGCCACGCTCCACCAGCGCTGAGGAACGGGGTGCCGCTGTCGGGCGGTGGCATCAGGCAGCCGGAAAAATGCAAGTAGGGCAAACGTCAACACAGTAGGCCAGGGCGGAAAAGAGCAAAGCGTTTTGATGCTACAGCATTCATA
>DATNQE010000382.1:0-7233 GCA_036702895.1 Trichocoleus sp.
TCTCCACAGACGGCCCCAGTCGGTTCGGGGCGCTCAAGCGGCGGGTGGAGGGCATTTCCACCAAAATGCTGACCGAGCGGCTGCGAATGCTTGAGCAGGAGGAAATTATTTACCGCCAGCACGAGCCCACCATTCCGCCTCAGGTAACCTATGGCCTGACGGCCAGAGGGCAGGAGCTGGTTGGCGTGCTGGATCAGCTCAACGAACTGGCTCTGCGCTGGTACGGCACCTCCTGCCCAGGGGCTGAGTCTACAGCCGACCCAGTTCAAGCTTCATAGCCGAACCGAGCAGTTTTTAGCCGCTATAGCTTGCAGAGCTAGCTAGGACGCTTAAGAAAAATGGGGGTGCAGAAGTTGCGCCCCTAGCCAAAGGTTTCACTCTTGCACCCTATGTCCTAAATCAATCCATTTACTGCTATACCCTTAGGCCAACCTCATCGTTAGGTTCCTTTAGGCGTGGGCATGTTGGGATTGGGTGCGGGGCTTTGATAGGGCAGGGGAATGTACTGCACCGAGGGCCGCCCCGACATGGGCTGTGGGTAGAGATCCATCAGGTTGTAAATGTCCATCGGCAGACCCGTCGTGACCGGTAGCCCCATTTCTCGGGCCTCTTCTACCAAAATGGGGTAGTCGTGCGTAACTTGGCCCGTGGTCAGGCGCTCAATGATGCGATCGATATTTTCGGGATTGATTTTTTGAGTAGGGATTGGGTCTTCTAGGAGCGATCGCACAAACCGCTGCACCTGAGCAATGGCTTTGCGGGCGATATCGGCCGTTACAATCGTCTGGTCGTCGATCTTCTCAATCGGCTTTTCCTCCAGCACCCGCAGCACGCTGGCGGCGGCCACGTTCCCCAGCTGAGGATCGACCGGCCCCAGCACCGCATTTTCATCCATCACAATTTCGTCAGCCGCCATCGCCAGCATGGTGCCGCCGCTCATGGCGTAGTGGGGGATGAAGACTGTCACTTTGGAGGGGTGACGCAGCAGGGCTCGGGCAATCTGCTCGGTAGCCAGCACCAGACCGCCTGGAGTATGCAGAATCAGGTCAATGGGTATATTGGGCGGCGTCAGCCGGATGGCCCGCAGAATTTGCTCAGAATCTTCAATGTTGATAAACCGAGACAGGGGAATCCCCAACAGGCTAATGGACTCCTGCCGGTGAATCAGCAGAATCACCCGGCTGCTACGCTTTTGCTCCAGTGCGCGAATAGCATTGAGCCGACGAGACTCTACCAGTCGGCGCTGCAGCACAGGCTGTAGGGAGGAAAGAATGAGAAAGACAAAGAAGAGATTGGTAAAGCTCATAGGGCTGAGGGCAAACAGGGTTGAGGGCAAAGGGGGTTTAGAACGGGTGTAGCAGGTTGGGATTGAGTTTAGGCAAATTTAGACAGCACTTCGGCCCAGACTGGCTGTGCTTCTGAGTCTAAGTAAATCTCAACTTCTCAATACCGATATCTCGCTGTGGGAACAGACTGGGCTATAGGAGGGGCCTGAGACCCGCTCCAAAAGCTTTGTCCCAGTTCAGATGGCAGGCCGGCGCTACCCTGAAGGCCCATTCCAAGACTGCGCTAGAGGTGTTGCCGTTTGGAACCGCAAGATTTCATACTGGATGCGATGGTCATTGCCGCAGCCTTGCTGAAGAGCTGGGTCGGCATTTGAGCGCGATCGCACATCCCGTTGTCAACCAGGTTGCCGAGCACCTGCTCAAGCTAAGGCGCTGCCGCGCCCGCGAGCAATCAAGAGCCTGTCCATACGTGTGTTAAGGGGTTCCACTGTGATTGAACTGAGCTTATTAGCCCTGTTGGGAAGCACGAGTGGGTCGGCTGTGGCCCCACAGCCCATCGCAACAGTGCCCCTTACTGCGCCCCTCCTAGCCCAGGCAGCCCCACCCACTGCGGATGCGGCCCAAGATATACTCTCCTTCGCTGTGGTAGATGCGCTATTCTCCACGTCTCCTGACGCTCGCGAGCGTCAGGCTCTGTTAACCTTGCCCAGCCAGGAAGCTGGCCCTTTCGATGAGCTGACTTGGTCCGGTGAAGGGCGCTTAGCCGCCGTCTACAACTATGGTGAGGTGTATATCTGGAACCCAGCTAGCGCATCCCCTACCCAAGTTTTTGAAAGTACCTGCGCCTACCTGCCCAATTTGAGCCTGTTTTGGGCCAACCAGGGCAAGACCTTGCTGATCCAGGAGGTTTGCGACGTTCCGAACTCGGAAACTGGCGACAGCATCGGTCTCTACTTGTCGGATGGTGCTGGTCCTCAGGGAACTCGGCCGCTGCCGGGGCTGCCCGACGACATTAGCTCGCAGCTCTACATCTCCCCAGACGGTAGCCAGGTCGCCTACGTTTGGCAGGGCAATATTTACCGGCTGGCGCTCAATGGCGCCCGGCCCCGGCAAGTGACTTCAGAGCCCGGTGTTTATGGGGCGGCGGGTAGCCCCCTGGCCTGGTCGCCAGATGGCACGCAGCTGGCGTTTTACGAAGGCAGCTATCCCTTCCAACGGCTCAACGTCATTGATGCAGACGGCCGCAACCGAAAGGTGCTGACGCCCGGCCCCAACTTCCAGATCTATCGCAGCCGCATTTACTGGTCACCCGACAGCCGCAGCATTGTCTTTTTCCAGCCCTTTGACCCGCCCTACGGCAACCAGGAAACTCTTCAGCTAGTCAATGTTGCTACGGGTGAGATTCGACCGCTAACTCGCCCTGGTTTTTATGACGCGGTGAGCTGGTCGCCCGACGGTCAAAAGCTGGCCCTAGCGGTAGGAGAAGTGGAGCGACAGTCCCTCTTTGTCCTGGATCTGGCAACAGAAACCTTTACACCGCTGACCGCTGAACCCCTAGCTCAGGTGCTGCAAACCCTGTGGTCACCCAGCGGCAGCTGGCTGGCCTTTAGCGGAGAGCCAGTGGGCCAAGAGCTCGGCAATCAAATCCTTTACACGGTGCGGCCAGACGGCAGCGATTTGCGATCGCACTCTGCTGACGATGAATACGTCTATCCCTTTACCTGGCAGCCGGGTCCCGTTACCCAAGCAGCCAACTAGGGAGTTTCAAGCGGCACGGGCACTGCGGCCAACGCCGCCCGCACAACGGCTGAACCAGCCCCGGGCAGGCAGGATTGCTCTGTGATCAAACGCTTCCAGGTACGGCTACCGGGCTGCCCCGCAAACAGCAGCAGCAAATGCCGGGTAATTGTCGTCAGTTTTGTCCCCCGAGCGCTCCAGGTATCGATGTACGGCAGCATCGCCTCTACGACCTGATGCCGGGTCAGAGGCCCTTCTTCTGCGCCAAAAATCGCCTGATCCGCCTCTGCAAAGAGATAGGGCGTATCATAGGCGGCTCGGCCAATCATGACCCCATCCACCCAGGCCAGCTGCTCTTGGGCCTGGGCTAGGGTCTTCAAGCCGCCGTTGATTTCAATAAAGAGATGGGGAAACTCCCGCTTCAGCCGATGCACATCCTCGTAGCGCAGCGGCGGAATATCGCGGTTTTCCTTAGGACTTAAACCCTTGAGCCAGGCCTTGCGGGCATGGACGGTGAAATAGCGACAGCCAGTAGCGCTGACGGCGGCAACAAAATGGGCCATGTCTTCGTAGCGATCGCAATCGTCAATGCCAATGCGGTGCTTGACGCTCACCGGAATGGGGGCTGCCGCCATCATGGCCGCTACGCAGTCGGCCACTCGCTCGGGCTGAGCCATTAGGCAAGCGCCAAAGTGGCCGCTCTGAACGCGATCGCTGGGGCACCCCACATTTAAGTTAATGCCGTCGTAGCCAAAGTCAGCCGCAATTTGAGCACACCGGGCCAAGGCTTTAGGATCATCGCCGCCCACCTGCAGAATTAGCGGTTTCTCCTCATGGGAAAAACCCAGCAGCCGGTCCAGATCCCCGTGCAGAATAGCCTGACTGGTGACCATCTCGGTGTAGAGCAGCGTCTGTCGCGTAATTAGCCGCATAAAGTAGCGAAAATGGCGATCCGTGCGGTCCATCATCGGCGCGACGCTCAGCGGATAGCCGAGGGGTGCGGCAGCAGCAGCGGTGGGGTAGGCAGGTTGCAGGGTTGCAACGGCAGACATAGCGGTAGTCACACTTAAAAGACGCGGCGGCAGGTACAGCACCGTCCTATCCATTATGGCGGTTCGGCTCCCCCCATCGACTAAGGACATGAAGAGCGGGGTGTAGGAACCAGAGCGTTCTTTTTCTAGAACGTTCTAGAAAAAGCGTTCCTTTCTCAGGTCACCCACAACAGCTTGCCGCTGGCACAGCTTTCGCACCGACCAAGCGGTAGGATCAGCTACGGTCCTTTGCAACAGCACCTTAATCAGCACTTCACCACAGCACATCCATGACCGCTCTGATCCAACTCACCGAAACGGCTCCTCACCAGACTCTGACGCTGCAAATGCCCCCCGGAGGTGTGGCATTGCGCGGTCGTGTGAGGGTGCCTGGGGATAAATCTATTTCCCACCGCTCCCTGATGCTGGGCGCCATCGCCCAGGGCGAGACCCGCATTCAGGGGCTGCTGCTGGGGGAAGACCCGCGCAGCACAGCCAAGTGCTTTCAAGCGATGGGCGTCACGATTTCAGATCTGGAGCAGCCCTGGGTAACGGTGCAGGGCGTGGGGTTAGGCAATCTTCAGGAACCGAGCGAGGTTCTAGATGCGGGGAACTCAGGCACCACCCTGCGGCTCATGCTGGGACTGCTAGCGTCCCATCCCGAGCGGTTCTTCACCGTAACGGGGGATGGATCGCTGCGATCGCGCCCTATGGGCCGTGTCATTAAACCCTTAAGCGAAATGGGAGCGGCTATTTGGGGTCGCCAGGGCAATACGCTGGCCCCGCTTGCGGTGAAGGGGCGGGGGCTTAGCCCTATTCACTACCGCTCACCGGTCGCCTCGGCCCAGGTCAAATCCTGCATTCTGCTGGCGGGGCTGATGACGGAGGGGCAGACGACAGTGAGCGAACCGACCCTATCGCGAGACCACAGTGAGCGAATGCTGCGGGCCTTTGGAGCCGACATTACGGTTGACCCCGAAACCTGCAGCGCCACGGTCAACGGTCCAGCTACCCTCACCGGTCAGAGCATCATCGTACCGGGAGATATCAGCTCAGCCGCGTTTTGGCTAGTGGCCGCCCTAATCACACCCGGCTCGGATCTAGTAATTGAGAACGTGGGCATTAACCCGACCCGCACCGGCATTCTCGATGCCCTCTGGCAGATGGAGGCCGACATCACCCTGGAGAATGAGCGGGAAGTGACTGGAGAGCCGGTGGCCGACCTGCGAGTGCGCTCAAGCTCGCTCAAAGCAGCGACCTTTAGCGGTGAGATCATCCCCCGCATGATCGACGAAATTCCGGTGCTAGCGGTGGCGGCCCTGTTTGCCACAGGGACAACCGTGGTCAAAGAGGCGGCCGAGCTGCGGGTGAAGGAGTGCGATCGCATCACCGTTATGGCTAGCCAACTCAACCGTTTGGGAGCCGATATTACTGAACTGCCCGATGGTCTAGAAATCGGGGGCGGAGCCAATCTCATCGGCAACGAAGTAGACAGCCATACCGATCACCGAGTAGGCATGAGCCTGGCCGTTGCGGCCCTGCGAGCTAACGGGCAGACGATCATTGGGCGGGCGGAGGCTGCCGCTGTATCCTACCCTAGCTTTATTCAGGTTTTGGCAGAGCTATGCCAACCAGCGTAAGATGGGAAAACCTTGCAACATCGGTATCTTCACAGATTGCTCTGCTCGCCTGGTGAAACGCTCCTGCCGCTGAGATACCTTTTCGGGTCTCTCAGAAGCTGAGCTGTCAATATTGATACCTCGGGGAGTGCCTAGGCCAAAGACCTTCTGCAATCTGCATTGAAGGGGAATCCGTACGGAAAAAACTAGCTGTCAACAGGGTCAAGGACCTCTTGTCGTCTACCCGACTCATCTGAGATAGCTAGGGAATGTTCAGATGAGTTGTTAAAGTTAGCAGCCATCATGGGGTGGGGTCACAACGAGCAGCACCAAATCACAGCAGCCTTACCCGTAAGGAGGTACAGCGGATCAGGCTGAGGAACTGTAGCCTATGCCTATTTGCCCCTTTGCCCGGCAGTTTGCCCCGCTGCAGCGCCCAGTTCCTGATACGGGAAAGCATCTATGGAGAAAATCCTGGTCATTGGACAGGAGAGCCCGGCTCGTCAGTCCATTCTCAAACCTCTAGTGGGCGAGGGATTCGAAACCATCACCGCCGAGGATGGTGATTCGGGCCTTGCGATCGCGCAGAGCGAGCGCCCTAACCTGATCGTCTGTGTCCTAGATTGCGATGGCCACGATAGCCGCAGCCTGCTGAGCGAGATTCAGCAGCGCTCGGATCTCGCCGTCATTCCGTTTATCCTGGTCACCAATCAGAGCGAAAAGTTTTACCTGCGCGAGTGCATCGAGCTAGGCGCCGATGATTGCTTAGTAGAGCCCGTCACCGACCCAGAGCTGATTTCTGCCATTAAGACCCGGCTGCGCAAACAGGCCCAAATTACCGAGCAGTACGTGGCGGTGCTGCGAAATACCGCTGAGCGGCTCAACCGCTTGGCCCACTACGACAGCCTGACCGATCTGCCCAACCATCATCTCCTGCATCAGCGCCTAGTACAGGCAATTGAGCGGGCGACGCAAAACCACCAGGCAGTTGCCCTGCTCTCCATCAGTCTCGATCGCCTGCGGCAGGTCAACAACACGCTCGGCTACCAGGCAGGAGACGCTCTGCTGCAGGCCACCGCTAAACGACTGCGGTCCTCCCTGCCAGACGGCTCAACCGTAGCCCGACTAACGGGCAACCAGTTTGCCGTGCTGCTAACCGATTTTGACAGCCGCCTGGGGGTGCTGGCCGTAGCCCAGGACTTGATCAACCGTCTGTCCCAGCCATTTTCTCTACCGAGCCAGGAAGTTTTTCTCACCACCAGCATCGGTGTTGCCCTATACCCAGAAGACAGCGACGAGATTAGCACACTGCTGCGCCAGGCCGATGCTGCCCTAGAAGCCGCCAAACAGCAGAAAAGCAACTACTGCCAGTTCTACCGGGCCGACATTCCGGTAGTGCCCGCCAATCAACTGGTGCTCGAAACCTGGCTGCGATACGCTCTGGAGCGCCAGGAGTTTGAGGTCTACTACCAGCCCAAAATGGCGTTGGGTAGCCACCATATTTTGGGCGCAGAGGCGCTGATCCGCTGGGCGCACCCTGAGCACGGCCCGATTTCCCCC
>DATNQE010000393.1:0-8035 GCA_036702895.1 Trichocoleus sp.
TATGAATGAACCGGAGCTAGCTAAAAACCCCCGTCTCGACCACTATTTTTTGCAGAACCTCAATGAGGACCAAAAGCTACCGCTGGAGGACCAATCCTTTGATGCGGTGCTCAATACCGTCTCGGTGCAGTACCTGCAGTATCCCGAGCAGGTGTTTGCTGAGGTTTACCGCATTCTGAAGCCGGGCGGCATTGCCATCATCAGCTTCTCTAACCGGATGTTTTACCAAAAAGCGATCGCAGCCTGGCGCGATAGTTCCGAAGCTCAACGAGTGGAGCTGGTGAAGCGGTATTTCCAGTCCGTGCCTGGTTTTAGCTCCCCAGAAGTCATTGCTCGTCCTGCCGCAGCCCCCACATTCCTGCAAATGTTGGGAATGGGTGGAGGTGATCCCTTCTACGCCGTTATTGCCGAGCGCCAGGAGTCGCTGGTTCGCCCAGACTAGTCCTGCAGTTCTGCCCCAAATGAGTTAAGCCCGCCATGAAAGTACAGGGAATGTACTCCGTGGCGGGCCTAATTTTGGAGAGCAGGTTGCTAAGCGCAGGCTTGGCTTAGCCGCGCAGACCCATAGACAGACTAGACAGCCGCAAACTTTTGTAGGGTGCGAGCGCGAATGGCGGCCAGGTTTTCGTACAGGTTGTGGCGGATGTGCCGCTCAATTAGACCGGCAGGCATAGCGCGAGGAGGCAGGACCAGCAAATCGTAGACCAGGCGGGTGCCTTGGCCTTCTTCTAGAGATACGGGCTCTAGCCGCCAAGCCCCTTCAAACTGGCGAAAGTCGCCCTCAACCATAGAAAACCCTAGCTCCTGGGGAAAGCGCTCCACCATATCGAGCACCACCCGAGCACAGAAGCGAATATTCAAGAAGCACTGAGCCCCGATCTGCTCTAGGCGAATGCCGCCTGTGGGGTGAGGCAAGCGCTGGCTGCGGGTCAAATTAGGGATGAAGTCTGCCAAGTGGTCATAGTCGGTGAGCACCTGCCACACCTGATCAAGCCCGAAGGGAATGTGAATAGCCGCCGTAATTCGCCGCTGTCGCCCTTCCAGCTTTTGGGTCAAAATTTCAACATCGCCATGGGCAAAGTTCACAGCTTGGCCCACCGAAGCCTCCGCAAGCGGGTCAGGCAAAGTTTCGATATCAGGACTACCCAACCTCTGACCGTCGATCGCCAATGGATCAGGCCGGGTGGGGGGAGTGAGGTTGGTAGGATGTTGGCTCATAGAATCTATGGTAGGCGGCTAGATGAGTAACGTTGCCTAGCATCCACTCAAGCAACAGAATAGCAGCAATCTTATGAAGATCGCCGCAAGTTTGAGTGAATTATCCTGCACCCACGGTTTGGGTGCCATGCTGCGGCAGACAGAGTGTAAAACAGGTCTGCCAGAGGTTTTTCTGAGAATTCGGCTGGCTAGTCACCGAAATCTGCCCCTGCATCTGCTGCACCAGTCCTTTGACTAGTGCCAGTCCGGTACCGGTGCCGGGAATGGCCCTTTGGGTCACACCCTGTCCCCGCCGAAACTTCTCAAAAATGTGGGGCAGCTCCTCTGGCTCAATGCCCGCGCCTTCGCTTAAAAGCTTGATAACAACGAACCCAGGCTCTGCCGAATCACTTTCAACAGCAATTCTCACAGTGGTGCCGGGCTGAGCATATTTACGGGCATTGGTTAGCAGCTCCAGGCAGATGCGCGCTAAGTGGTCAGGCTCTGTTTCCAGGGTGACCCAACGCTGGGGCAAATCCAGCTGCAGGGTTAGGTTGGCACTGCCAAAGCTCTCCTGCTGGGTTGCTAGCAGCGATCGCAAAAAATGGTTCAGATTAAGAGAAAGGAGGCTGGCAGGAGTACTGCCCGATTCCAGGGTCTGTAGGGCCAGCAGGTCATTGACGAGAGAGGTCTCCCGCAGACACTGCTGCTCCAAAATGTCGAGATACATGGCCTTGCGATCAGGCGTTAGATCGGGGCGCCGCAGCATCCGAATTGCCAGCATCATGCTGGTCAAAGGCGTCCGCAGCTCGTGGCTGAGGGTGCTGAGGAAATCGTCTTTAAGCTGGTTGAGGCAGCGCCGCTGCTCAATGCTGTGGTGGGCCTGCTGGTGGAGGTGGTGTTGGTGAAAGGCAAGGGCTACCAGAGAGCTCAACTCTTCGGCGAGGGCCGCAGGAATAGGCCGACGAAAACGGTTTCCCTGCGCCATCAGAATGATGAGGCCTTCGGTCTGGGCAGTAGCTTTGATAGGAACCAGCTGGTGCGATCGCATTCGCGTTAGCCAGCAGTCTTCCTCCTCCTCAAGCAGCTGTCGAAGACTCTGCCGCCACTCGTTGTTGGCCATCTGCGGCGTCTCCCGAATCAGCCTCAGGGCCAGTTGGGCAGATTCTGCAGTGGCAGCTAGGGTAGGCAGGCCGGCTCCTACCTGCCACACCTGAGGGCGAAACTGGGCCTGCCAAAGGACTAACGTGACGGCTTCTGTTTCTAGGTGGCGCCCTACAAAGACGCAGGCATCAGCCCCAATTTGCGACCCAAGGCCTTCAGCAAGAGCTGTTAGCGGGCTGTCGGTATACAGGGCTGCGGTCAGGCTGCGGGTAAAGGGAGCGGTGCCGGCTACAGTAGCCCCACGAGACTGTCGCTTCGACGCTAGCAAAGAGCTAGGGGAGCTCTCTGAGGTCGCTACAGCAAACAGCACATGGGAATTGTCGGGTACCATAGTTGCGGGTAAAAGGATGACAACAGCCGACTGATGGTGCTCCTAGTAGGAGCAGAGGCAACACCTTACTCAATGGGTGCTTGCTAAACACAGCCTATCCGCCCAGAGCCCGGTCGATATCCGTGAATCCTCCAATTTTTTTCTTGAACCGCCTTTAAATTCATCAGCAATTCCGCCAAGGTAATCGGCAGACCGCTGTTGTTTCCTCACAGCAGCCTATGAAGGCACCACGTGAAGCCGCCTGAAAAGTACTTAGGAGAGCTAGAGTAAGAGGAATTTTTAAGGGATGAAGGCCGGAGCGGCCAGGGTGCCTAAGGTCTGCTATAAACGACACAAGGACATCTGTATTACAATCCCCGTACACTTACTGAGAAGCTTATGGCTGAGAAGCTGGTGGCCGCAAAGCGCATGGCTGAAACGCCGACAGTACGGGCTAAGACGCCCAAAGAATCTTCCCTGGAAAAGCCCAAAGAATCGCCGGTTATCGGCACCGTCAAGGGGCCAGGGGAGAACGGTAACCAATATGTCTTCATCACAGCCAACAACCGCCAGGTCAAGATCGGGGAATTTGTCTACTACAGCGTAGATATCGTAGAGCTGGGCGGCTTGGTCCCCATTTTGGGTAAGATTTCCGACCGCTGCCTGATCGACCACCTGCCCGATCGCATTTTTGCCGATACCGAGATTAGCCCGGATGCGATCGCGGCCCTGGTCGGCTTTGCTTACCCCAACCCAGAGATTTACGAAATCACGGTCGACGTAATTGGTTACTTCCACCCAGCCTTAGGCTTCATCAACCCCCGCGTCACCCCTGACCCAGGCGCCAAAGTTTGTCTGGCCGATGACGACACGCTGCGGCGCGTAGTCAACAAAAAGCAGCCTGGCGAAGTGGGGTCGGCCCACGTGGGTTCGCTGCTGCTGCGCCCTGGCAACGCCGTTCCGGTAGCCCTTGATGTTAAGGAGCTGGTGAGTACTCACATGGCCATTTTGGCTGGAACAGGCTCCGGTAAGTCTTACACCGCCGGGGTATTGATTGAGGAGCTGCTGCGGCCCTACAACCGTGCAGCTGTGCTTATCCTCGATCCCCACGGGGAATACGGTACTCTGGCCGAGATGCGGGGCCACCGCAGCTTTGAGGAGGGTGACGGCTACAGCCCCGATGTGAAAATTCTCAAGCCAGAGGACATTCGCATTCGCATGTCGTCGCTGGACTATTACGACATTCTCACTCTGCTGCCCGACATGAGCGATCGCCAGCAGGCCATTCTCAACAAAGCCTTTAGCCTATTGACCAAGCACCGCAAGGGCGACTACCGCTGGGATGTGCAGGATCTAATTGCAGCAGTGTATGAAAGCGATCGCAGCACCGATGAGGAGGGCAACGAGAAGACTGGTTCCTCAGCCCCGGCTATCGAGTGGAAGCTGAGCAAATTAGAGCGGTCTGACTACTTCCACCGGGTACAGCACTTGGCTCCCAAAGATCTCTTTGAGCCAGGCCGCGTGACCGTACTTCAGATGAACGAGATCAGCCAGGAGGAGCAGCAGGTGATCTGCGCTGCTGTCCTACGTCAGGGCTATCAGGCCCGTATGAATACGGCGCGAGACAAAATTACCGCTGAGGACGAGAACTACCTACCCTATCCAGTTTTCATTTTGATCGAGGAAGCTCATCGGTTTGCCCCAGCCCATGAGCCCTCCCGCTGCAAGCAAATCCTACGCACCATCCTCAGCGAGGGCCGTAAGTTTGGCCTGGGGGTAGGTCTCATCACCCAGCGCCCCGGGAAGCTCGACTCTGACGTGCTTTCCCAGTGCATGAGCCAGTTCCTGATGCGAATTGTTAACCCTGTGGACCAGGAGAGCCTAAAATACGGCGTTGAGGCTGCTGGCCGCGACCTGCTT
This sequence comes from Trichocoleus sp., assembly GCA_036702895.1. GTDB lineage: Bacteria > Cyanobacteriota > Cyanobacteriia > Phormidesmidales > Phormidesmidaceae > JACVSF01. The sequence goes on from DATNQE010000393.1 coordinate 4,592, forward strand.
AAGGAGCTGCCCTCCTTGACCAAGGGGCAGGTGATCATCTCCGGCGCCTGCGTTAATACCCCCGTGCTTTGTCAGATTCGTCAGCGACTGACTAAGCACGGCGGCGAGACGATGGATGCCCCCCAGGAATGGATGAGCCATTTTCAGAGCCATCGCCGCAAAGCCCGGCAGATCGAGCAAGCGCCTGTCGCACCTGCTGCTCCAAAAGCTGAATCTGTGCGCGGCTTTAGCATTGACTAAGGATTTCTATTGCGGTCAGAGAGCTAAACCCAGTGGCCGTTAAACCCTCAAACTTGTTGATTAAGCTGAGCCAGCGGCTATTTCCTGAAGAGAGCCAGCGGGCTACCTTTATGGCAGCACTGACGGAAACCCAGCGCTTTCCGTCGGCTATTTTGTGGACCCAAGAGCGACCCGACGAGCCACCCTTTACTCCAGAGCCACCCCTCCCCTGGCAGCCTGCCTGGATCGATCGACTAGATCCGGCTACCCGACCTGGAAAGCACCCACTGCACGACCAGGGTCATTTCTACTGCCTTGATTTCTCCTCGGTGTTTGCAGCGTCGGTGCTGCGTCAGATTCCAAAGCCGGTGTCCACTGTGCTTGACCTATGCGCTGCGCCTGGAGGCAAGAGTTTATTTGCCTGGCGGGCACTGCAGCCTCAGCAGCTCTGGTGCAACGAGGTGGTCCGCAAGCGAGAGCGGATCTTAATCTCGAACCTAAAGCGGTGTGGTGCAACCTCAGCTCTGGTATTTAACCTCGACCCAGCGGTATTTGCGGAGCACCTGTCGGCAGGGGCCGATCTCGTATTGGTGGATGCACCCTGCAGCGGCCAATCACTCTTAGCTAAGGGTGAGACCGCTTTGGGCTGTTTCCACCCAGTCAATATTAATAAGAATGCCAATCGGCAGCGGCGCATTTTGGCCAATGCGGCTCGCACTGTGGCCGGCGAAGGCTATCTGGCCTACATGACCTGCACCTTCTCGCCGGAGGAAAACGAGCAGGTTTGCGAGTGGTTTTTGGAAAAGTTTCCTCAGTTCCAGCCCGTTGCCGCGCCTGATTTAACAGTCCACCAGTCCCCCTTAGCAGACTGGCCCTGCTATCGGTTGTGGCCCCAGTCAGGGCTGGGAGCAGGCTCATTTACTGCTCTCTTCCAAAACGTGGTAACAGAGCCCAAAATCTCCAACCAAGCATTTTTAGACCAGTATGGAAAAGTGCTGCACAGTGCTTAAGCAGTTGTCTAGATTAGGGTTAGGCGTTTCTTGAGGAACCCTTTTTAAGGGAGGGGCACTCCTTGAGAAGGCAATCCGCTAACCAGCGTACAGTGCACCTTTGTAGCTAAGATGTAAGATTGCGTCGTTCCCAGACTGCAACCTGGCTGCCCCTTGCCCAATCGGCGCTTTTGCCCGGCGTCTCAACCCTGTCAACAGCCTGTGAACTACCCGTCGAGCCTCGGAGAAACCGCAGTGAATAGCTTCAACGCCAAAACCACCCTGACTGTTGCCGATAAGACTTACACCATTTACAGCCTACCTGCGGCCGCCGAGACTTTAGGCGATATCAGCCGGCTGCCCTACTCCCTAAAGGTGCTGCTAGAAAACCTGTTGCGTCATGAGGATGGCCGCACTGTCAGCGCTGACGATGTGCGTGCGATCGCAGCCTGGCTAGAGAGCAAGCAGAGCGACCGCGAAATTGCCTACCGACCGGCACGGGTGTTGATGCAAGATTTCACCGGGGTGCCGGCAGTAGTGGACCTGGCCGCGATGCGCGACGCTATGGTTAACCTGGGTGGCAACCCCGATAAGATCAACCCCCTCTCTCCCGTCGATCTAGTCATTGATCACTCGGTCATGGTCGATGCCTTTGGCGGCCCTAACGCCTTTGGGAAAAACGTTGAGATTGAGTTTCAGCGCAACCACGAGCGCTACGCTTTCTTGCGCTGGGGGCAAAAAGCTTTTGACAACTTCCGGGTGGTGCCTCCCGGCACCGGCATTTGCCACCAGGTGAACCTGGAGTACCTGGCTCAGGTGGCCTGGACTAAAGAGGAGAACGGCGAAACTATCGCCTACCCCGACACGCTAGTGGGCACCGACAGCCATACCACCATGATCAATGGCCTATCGGTCCTGGGCTGGGGCGTGGGCGGCATCGAGGCGGAAGCGGCTATGCTGGGTCAGCCCATCTCCATGCTGATTCCCGAGGTAGTGGGCTTTAAGCTCACCGGCCAACTGCCCGAAGGGGCCACCGCTACCGACCTGGTGTTGACCGTCGTTCAAATGCTGCGGCAGAAGGGCGTCGTGGGCAAATTTGTTGAGTTCTATGGAGATGGGCTCTCTCATCTAAGCCTGGCCGATCGAGCCACCATCAGCAATATGGCCCCCGAATATGGGGCTACCTGCGGCTTTTTCCCAGTGGATGAGGAAACTATCCACTACCTGGAGTTCTCTGGGCGCGACCCCGAACGAGTTGCCCTGGTTGAAGCCTATGCCAAGACCCAAGGGCTCTGGCGCTACGCTGACAGCCCCGATCCCGTTTTTACGGACACTTTAGAACTTGATCTAGCTACGATTGAGCCTTCTCTGGCAGGGCCCAAACGGCCCCAGGATCGGGTGCTGCTCTCCGAGTTGGCGACTCAATTTAAGGAGAAGGACTTCACGGCCTTTAGCGGGTTACCCTACAGCGAAAAGCGCTCGGCAGCAGTGCCGGGCGAGTCCTACTCCCTCAATGACGGCGCCGTAGTTATTGCAGCCATTACAAGCTGCACCAATACCTCCAACCCCTCTGTCATGATTGGGGCCGGCTTGGTAGCTCGCAAAGCCCGTGAGAAGGGCCTGACGACCAAGCCTTGGGTCAAGACTTCTCTGGCCCCCGGTAGCCAAGTGGTCTCCGACTATTTGGAAAAGGCGAACCTGCAGGCCGATCTCGATGCTCTAGGATTCAACCTGGTGGGCTACGGCTGCACCACCTGTATTGGCAACTCCGGCCCTCTACCTGAGCCGATTGTCAGCGCCATCAACGAGCAGGACTTGGTAGTCGGTGCGGTGCTCTCCGGCAACCGCAACTTTGAAGGTCGAGTCAGCCCTCACACTAAAGCGAACTACCTGGCTTCGCCGCCGCTAGTGGTGGCGTATGCGATCGCAGGCAGCCTGGCTATCGATCTCAAGAACGATCCAATTGGCCAAGACTTCGATGGAAATCCCGTGTATTTAAGGGATATCTGGCCCTCTACGGAAGAAATTCAGGCGGTAATGGCCACAGCCCTTACGCCTGAAATGTTCCGCAGCCGCTACGGCAACGTCTTTGTCGGCACCCCCGACTGGCAGCAGATTGAGACCGTAGCAGGCAAAACCTATGGTTGGGAGTCTTCCAGCACCTACGTTCAGAACCCACCCTACTTCGAGCAGATGAGCTCCAAGGTCAATGGCCATAGCAGTACCGACATCAACG
>DATNQE010000398.1:0-4215 GCA_036702895.1 Trichocoleus sp.
CGGGCTGCTGGCTGAAACCCCCCTCATGGAGCATCTGCGGCAGCGGGCACAGCTAGGCGAGATTACGTTAGCCGGTACCAGCGCCGGGGCAGCGGTCATGGGTCACCACATGATTGCGGGCGGCGGCAGCGGCGAGTCTCCCAATCGCTCCCTGGTAGATATGACCACAGGACTGGGCATTCTGCCCGATATCATCGTGGATCAGCACTTCCACAACCGCAACCGCATGGGTCGCCTGATGACTGCTGTTGCCACCCAGCCCGATCGAATCGGTATCGGCATTGACGAAGATACCTGTGCTCTATTTCAGGGGGATGGCAGTTTTCGAGTCATTGGCAAAGGGACAGTCACCGTCATTAATCCCAGTGGGGTAACCCACACCAATCAACCCGATGTAGAAGCTACTCAACCCATCAGTATCCACGGGCTACAGGTTCATGTGCTGGTTCACGGCGATGGGTACGACCTGCGTCACGGCCGGGTGATCCCTGCTGACAGTTAGGTTTGGCTCTAGGCCTAGTTCTGGGCTTGATTCATCCAATACATTTTCCCTGAGAGGCTTTTGGAACTGCCTAGGTGAGAACTTAGAGGCATCAGAGACTCAAAACACTACCCCCAGAAAAACTGCTGCTGCGAGCATTCCTTACCTGCGTTAGAAGAACGGCAGCAAGGTTCACCAAATACTGAATAATTCATTTCCTGTGGTTTAAATCTAGGAGTTAGCCTCATAAACTGTTCTTAAAGGCCGCTCATCCCTCTGCACTGCTGCTCGTTCGTCAAGATTCTCTTCGTTCTGACCCGCCGAAATCCACCCATCACTGGTTAAGCAACCACCCATGAGAATTCTGAAGACCCAAACTTTGCGGGGTCCCAACTACTGGAGTATCCGCCACAAGAATCTGGTGTTGATCCGACTCGATCTTGAAGATTTAGAGGATCGTCCCTCCGATACCCTGCCAGGTTTTCATGAAGCTCTGGTGGCAACCTTACCCAGCTTGATCGAACACCACTGCTCTCCGGGCGTACGAGGCGGGTTTCTCAGCCGGGTGCGTCAGGGCACTTATATGGGCCACATCGTTGAGCACGTTGCTCTGGAGCTACAAACCCTAGCAGGAATGCCAGCTGGCTTTGGTCGTACTCGCAGCACAACAGAGCCGGGCGTTTACCAGGTCGTTTTCGAGTACGTTGATGAGCAGGCGGGGCGCTATGCCGCCCGTGCTGCTGTGCGGCTCTGCAACAGCTTGGTAGAAACCGGCTACTACCCCGCCGAAGAGCTAGAGAAAGACCTAGCCGACCTGCGCAATTTTGCTGTTGATGCGGCTCTCGGCCCCAGCACCGAGACTATTGTGAAAGAAGCTGAGGCCCGTGGCATTCCTTGGTCTCAAATTCAGACCAGAGCCATGATCCAATTAGGTTATGGCGTTCACCAGAAGCGCATTCAGGCCTCGCTAACCAGCCAAACAGGAATTTTAGGGGTAGAACTTGCCTGTGATAAGGAAGGCACTAAGCAGATTCTGCGAGATGCCGGGGTGCCTGTTCCTCGTGGCACCGTTATTTACTTCCTGGACGAACTGGAGGACGCCGTCGAGTCAGTCGGCGGCTTTCCCATCGTTATTAAGCCTCTAGACGGCAACCACGGCCGGGGGATCACCATTAACATTACCACCTGGCAGGCAGCTGAAGACGCTTACGAGGCCGCTCGCGAGGTTTCAAGCGGAATCATCGTAGAGCGCTACTACACCGGCCGGGATCACCGAGTACTGGTCGTCAACGGCAAAGTTGTCGCTGTCGCGGAGCGGGTACCTGCTCACGTCGTAGGCGACGGCCGCTCCACCATTGAGGAGCTGATCGAGCACACCAACCAGGACCCCCGGCGGGGGGAGGGCCACGACAATTTGCTTACCCGTATCGTTGTGGACCGCACTACCTGGCAGCTGCTCGAGCAAAAGGGTTACACCCTAGATACCGTACTGCCTCAAGGTGAAATTTGTTACCTGCGGGCTACCGCTAACCTCAGCACAGGCGGCATTGCAATTGACCGCACCGACGAGATTCACCCTCACAATATTTGGTTGGCCGAGCGCATTGCCAAAATCATCAATCTCGACATTGCTGGGATCGATATTGTCACCTCCGATATCTCCCGGCCGCTACGAGAAGTCGATGGCGTTATTGTCGAGGTAAACGCTGCCCCTGGTCTGCGGATGCACTTTTCTCCGAGCGAAGGCATCGCCCGCAACGTAGCCGAGCCCATTCTGGACATGCTGTTTCCGCCAGGAACGCCAACGCGCATTCCGGTGGTCGCTCTCACCGGCACCAACGGTAAAACAACCACAACTCGCCTAACAGCCCACATCTTCAAGCAGACTGGCAAAATTGTTGGCTACACCACAACTGACGGCATTTACATGGGTGAGCACTTGGTTGAGCCGGGGGATACTACCGGTCCTCAAAGTGCCCAGGTCATACTGCAAGATCCGACCGTTGAGGTTGCGGTACTAGAAACGGCGCGTGGCGGCATTTTGCGCTCTGGTTTGGCCTTTAGCACTTGCGATGTTGGGGTCGTTCTGAACGTAGCTGCCGATCACTTAGGGCTAGGGGATATTGAGACCATTGATGATATGGCTCATCTCAAGAGCGTTGTGGCGGAGACGGTTCACCCCAGCGGCTATGCCGTGCTCAATGCTGACGATCCAATGGTGGCGGCCATGGCAAAACGGGTCAAAGCCCAAATCGCTTATTTCTCCATGAATCCCCACAGCGAGCTAGTGCAGGCCCACACTCAGCAGGGCGGGTTAGCCGCTGTCTACGAGAACGGCTATCTGTCGATTCTCAAGGGAGATTGGCTGCTGAGAATCGAACGGGCCGAAAACGTGCCTCTGACCATGGGCGGTCGAGCCCCCTTCCAAATTGCTAACGCGCTGGCTGCTAGCTTGGCCGCCTTTGCCCAGGGCATTAGCATTGAGGATATTCGAGAAGCGCTGCATACCTTCCAGGCCTCTGCAGACCAAACCCCAGGGCGGATGAATTTATTTGACCTGGGCAATTTCCACGCGCTGGTAGACTACGCCCACAATGCTGCTAGCTACGAAGCCCTAGGCGGCTTTGTCAGAAACTGGCCCGGCAAGCGTATTGGAGTGGTGGGTGGACCCGGCGATCGCCGGGATGAGGACTTCATCACGCTGGGCAAGCTCTCAGCCCAGATGTTTGACCAGATTTTGGTGAAGGAAGATGACGATACCCGAGGTCGGCCTCGGGGAGACGCGGCGAAATGGATTGGCCGCGGCATCGAGGAGGTGGAGTATCAGGGCGACTACCGCACGGTCTTGAATGAGACTGAGGCGATTAATCAGGCTCTAGATGAAGCCCCAGAGGAAGGCCTGGTGGTAATCCTGCCAGAGAGCGTTAGTCGGGCCATCGAACTGATTAAAGCGCGTAATCCTCGACCTAACTCGACCATTAGCACTAATGGCGCATCTACGAGCCAGAAGGAGCCTTATCTCACCTCCTCTGGGACTGTAGATGAGCCTGGCCCGTATGTTGGCATTACTCACAGTTGAGCTGTTCAGACACCAAGGGGTGGATCCGAGGTTCTCACCTGTCCACCCCCTGGTCAAGATTGCAAAGCGCTAGCGAGTTTAAGTATGGCGATTTAACCAGGTAATTTAACCCGGGTTAAATCGCCATGACGATTCTGCTAGTCCCTGTCGCAAACAGTAATCTCAATAGCGATGGAGCTAGGTCTGTGGCCTATAGTGCCGCCGCAGTCAGTTCACTAGGATCTCTAGGATCTGTTGAGATAAATCAGGCGATTAGTTAATTCAGTTACCTGGGAGTTGACGTTAACCGTACGGGCTAGCCCTAGGGCGCGGGTATAGGTGTCTTTAGCAGCAGCGACCTCACCTCTACGCTCGTAGTACTCCCCAAGCCAAATTAACGTTTTCACGGCTTCTATAGTGGGCGACGGACTACTGAGCGTGAGCGCAGCGCGGCGGTCTAGATAAGTACGTGCGTCGGCCCAATTTTGTCTCTCCAGATAAATCTCCAGCAGACCATCGATAGCTCGCAGTTGAACCGGCACGTTACCAAAGTCTTCTCCAGACCTAAGCGCGACTCGGTAAGCACCAATTGCTTCGCCCTGCCGACCTAAGAGCCGATACAGGTTTCCTAAGTTGTTAGAAGAGTACGCTTCCCCAAGTAGATCGCTGGAGCGGA
>DATNQE010000399.1:0-6438 GCA_036702895.1 Trichocoleus sp.
CTTCCCGCGTCCGCGACCTGTTTGAGCAAGCCAAGAAACAGGCTCCCTGTATTGTCTTCATCGATGAGCTTGACGCCATCGGTAAGTCCCGTTCCTCCGGTGGTTTCTACGGTGGTAACGACGAGCGTGAGCAGACCCTGAACCAGCTGCTCACTGAGATGGACGGTTTTGATGCTGGCGACACAACGGTGATTGTGCTGGCGGCAACCAACCGTCCTGAAACGCTTGATCCGGCCCTGCTGCGCCCTGGTCGCTTTGACCGTCAGGTGTTGGTGGATCGCCCTGACCTGAAAGGACGCGAAGCCATTCTCACAATCCACTCTAAGGATGTGAAGCTGTCCGACAGTGTGAACTTGAAAGCGATCGCAACCCGCACTCCCGGTTTTGCTGGGGCTGACCTGGCTAACTTGGTCAACGAAGCGGCCCTGCTGGCGGCGCGCAACAACCGCACCGAGGTCATGCAGGAAGACTTTGCCGAAGCTATCGAGCGAGTCGTTGCGGGTCTTGAGAAAAAGAGCCGAGTGCTCAACGAGCAGGAGAAAAAGATCGTGGCTTACCACGAAGTGGGTCACGCTCTAGTAGGGACTCTTATGCCCGGCAGCGATCAGGTAGAGAAAATCTCCATCGTGCCCCGCGGTATGGCGGCGTTGGGCTACACCCTGCAGCTGCCCACCGAAGATCGCTTCCTGCGTGACGAGGCCGAACTCAAGGGCCAAATTGCGACGCTGTTGGGTGGCCGTTCTGCGGAAGAGCTGGTCTTTGGCAGCATTACCACGGGAGCCTCCAATGACCTGCAGCGGGCTACCGACCTGGCCGAGCAGATGGTGACGACCTACGGCATGAGCAAAGTGCTAGGGCCTCTGGCCTACGATCGCGGTCAGCGCAACGCCTTCTTGGACAACGGCATGCCCAGCACCCGCAGACCTATGAGCGAGCAAACTGCCAAAGCCATCGATGAGGAAGTCAAAGGCCTAGTGGAGGAAGGGCATCGGCAAGCGCTAGCAATTCTTGCAAATAACCGGGACTTGCTAGAAAGCCTGGCCCAGCAGCTCCTGGGTTCGGAAGTTATTGAGGGCGAGCCGCTGCGCGATCAGCTCAGGCAGGTGAAGCGGCCTGATGCTGCCCAGCTCAATGGTCACCACGAGCTAAGCCCTGTCGAAACCCTGAGTTAATTGCTCAAAATCGGTTAGTTCTCGAATCGCTAAACTAAAACCCCCAGAGGCGGTGCGTGACCGTCTCTGGGGGTTCACTTTACTCACCGCAGTAGGCAATCAAATCAATTTCCACATCGCCATAATCCGCTAGGGCGGTCACGCCGACAGTGGTGCGACTGGGTAAACGACCCGCTGTGAAATATGACTGATAAATCTGGTTGACGACCTCGTAGTAGCGAAAGTCAGTAACAAAGATGCGAGCCATCACCACTTTTTCAAAGCTGCTGTTGGCATGGCTTAACACCAGCTTGAGGTTTTCCATGACCTGGCGAGTTTGGTCTTCTATAGAGCCTTTGACGACCTTACCGGTTTCAGGATTTTCAGCTAACTGCCCAGTGACAAATAAAAAATCTCCGGCTCGTACGGCGTGGGAGTAAGGAGCGACTGGAGGCAGCTGGTTGGGAAGCGTAATAAATTCGATCACAGAGGATTGCCCGAAAACATCTCCGTGATTAGAGCATATTCAGGAGAATTTACGCTCTGCAGAATGAGCCATTTGGTGCGAGGGCTCAAGATTCCCTACTGAAAAGGCTAAAAAATAAGATCTAGGCCCAGCTGCTGCAGATCCACCGTGTAGATGCGACTGTGAGCAGGTTCTGACGCTGCCCACAGTAGCTGGGTCGGCGACAGCGGCAAGATATCTATGGGCCGCGGCAGCCGGTCGAGGCGCCCTATGATTTGGCCGGATGCACTCATTAGGCGCAGCTGGCCATCTGCGCTAGCTGCTGCGTAACCTGCTGCTGTGGTAAATAGCCAGCGGGGCTCAATGTCTAAGCGGTATCGGCTGACGCGAAATGGCTTGAGATCGATAATCAGCAGGGCATTGGGGTGGTTTTTCTCCTGCGCTAGGAAGCGGTAAGGCTGCCCGGTGGGGACTAGTGACTGCACTACCGTGGGTAGGTGTAGAGTTCCTATACAGTTTCCCCGGCGGGTGAATCCCGTCAGGGCTGTGGCCTCACCCTGTTGAATTGCCATCACCAAGTGGCAAGCATCAAGCGCTGCCAAGGTAATTACCTGGCCCTGCCCTAGCGGTACGTTGACCCGCGTGATAGTAGCGGCTTTGGCAGTCTCGTTAGACTTAATCACCAAACGCCGCAAGATTAGCTGAGTTTCCTGGGCCTGGTTGCCTCGGCTGCAAGCGGCAAACCAGCGGCCATTAGGGGCAATAGTGGCGGCTACTGGATGGTCAAAGCGTGCGATCGCAGCCAATCCATACCGCATCGACAGTAAGTGCATTGAGTGGTCAGTGAAAAAGCAGCCGCCGTAGGGCGTTGCCTCGAATCTTTGGACTGGTGAGGGCAAGCTAAATCCCTGAGTTTGTCCTACCACATCCTGCCCCTGAGATGTCCAGTGGTAGAACCAAACCTGCTGCTGTTGGCAGCTCACCAGCAGCTGTTCTCCTCGTGCTGACGTCGGCTGATCGAGTTTTGCCGGTGCTGACAGACTGACTAACCCTAAATGCTCTACCGGATGAGGCAGCGTGACGAAGGGCAACGCTGGCGCTAGGAGAGGCGGATCCTGCGGGGTGCTAATGGCTACGCTAAGAGCGGCTGGAGATAGCCGCTCGGCTGCGGCTTCCACCGCCTGCAACATCTCGCTGGCTGTTTTGTAACGCCGGGGCAGAAGTTTTTGCAGCGCTTTGCTGATTATGTCTTTTAGAGGCGCAGGAATGGTCTCAGGCAGTACCAGTCGCTGGTTGAGATGGGCGCCCATCAGCTCTGCTGGAGTGCCTGAAAACGGCCGCTTTCCAGTGAGCAGCTCGTAGAGAATGATGCCTACTGCATAGAGATCTGCTGCCGCTGGATGCTGGTTGTAGAACCGTTCGGGAGCCATATACGCGGGTGAACCCACATGCCCCAGGTCAGAATCGGACGACTCCTGGCTCAGCCGAGCAATGCCAAAGTCTGAGATTTTTGCCTGCCAACCTCCTGGCGCAATTGACAGCAAAATATTCTCCGGTTTGATGTCGCAATGCACAATGCCCTGGCGGTGGGCCTGGTCAAGCGCGCTAAGAATATCGCGGACAAAGCCCAACACCTCTGTCAAAGTGAGCGGCACCTCATTTTCGATCAGGTAGCGCAGGGTGCCGCCCTCGCAGTAGTCCAATACCAGCTGGCGCCCGGTAGCTGAGTGCTCTAGGGCCTGGCAGGTAGCAATGTGGGGATGCTCCAGGCTTAGTAGAAAGCGCAGCTCCCGTAGAAATTTGTGGGTGGAGAAGCGATCGCGATTGAGGTCTTTAAGCGCTACCAGCTCGCCCGTGCGGCGGTGCACTGCGCAATAGACTCGGCCAAATTGCCCGTGCCCCACCAGCCCAAGCAATCGATAGTGAGACCGCCGCCGCTGGGTAGTAATCACAAGTCATGTCATTCCTGCTGAATGAGCGTTTGCATGATGGTTTGGTGGGACTGTCCCCCTGCGATTAAGGCTCCGGCGGGCTGCAGTCGCTTTTCAAGCCCCATGACAAAGCGGTTGCAGTCATCGCCGCGGGAGTCGCAGCTAGTTTGCACGCACTTGAGTTCGCGCCCGGTGAGCTGACTTAGAAAGACTTCCAAAATGCCCTGTTCTAGAGACCCTGAGGTTTGCTGATCCTCAGGAGCATAGGCCGTGAACGGGGAGTGCCAGATTTCTACTACTAAAAATCCCCGCTCGCGGTACGTGGTATCGAGGTAGATCTGTCCCCAGCCATGGGTCTGCCAGCACTGCTGTAGCGACTGCAGAAACTCTGCCATGGACAACTCGGCCAACGGCTTGCCGTAGTAGTCGCTAAGCTCTTCGCAGAAGCGGGCATAGAAATTTTTGCCCCACCAGCGGCCGCAGTTGTAGAGCACCAGCTTAGAGGCATGCCCAGTTTCTTTCTCTAGTCCGGCATAGATTGCCTTGAGGAGCGGCTCTGGAATTGCCAGTAGTCGGTCTCCTCGCCGGTTTTCTAGCAGACCAAGCTCCAGCGAGCCGCGTACGTAGAGATCGCTGGCGAAATAATTGCCGGGTAAACGGCTATCAATGAGCAACTCAGCAACGGAAACCATGATTTGACTACCTGTAGGGAGTTGAAGCGGGCAAGGGTCAGAGTTTGATGTCGAGAGCTTAGAGTTGAAATAGAGCTGAAGCGGAGCTAGAACCTCAAGCTAGCCTCTAGAGAATGCCGACCAGTGGAGCTGAGATGCTGCTCACAGTCTCGCGATCGCTGCTCAGCAGCGCCTGGGCTTTTGATAGGCAGGGCTTTAGCAGGCTCATTTGCTGAGGCGGTAAGGTTTGGGCCAGCCGCTGGCTAAGAATTTCAAACAGCTTTTGGTCTACTGCTTGGGTGTTGTAAGCCTTAGCTATTTCGGGCAGCCAGCCCTGCAGTCGATGATCGACAAACTGCTCGTCGTCCATCAGCATGGCCATCGCGGCGTAGCGCAGAATCAGCAGGCCGTTGCGAACGCTGCGCTCTAGAGCAGCTTCTGCCATCTCAGGTAGCTGCTGCTGTAAGGCGTCGGCGACCGGCTGCATCAGCGCAACTTCCTGGTCACGCAGCAGCCTGTAGACCTTCATCCGCTCTGGGATGGAGCTAACATACTGGCTCAAGACGCTCAGTTCCTCCGCATTGAGGTAGCGCTTTTCGGGTTCATTAAACAGGGCATCTAGCTTGGGGTTCATGGCTCAGTCCTTGTCAAGAGGGCCTTTCTTAAGTGGGCATTGATGGGGAGAGTAAAGAGAGTTTTGCCGGAGATAAAAGCAGATTCGGTAGGAAGCTAGAGCGCGCCTTTAGAAGAGATCGGAGAAGGCGTCGAGCGTCATATCGTCACTAGCGGGTACAGGGGCCTCAGCTACCAGTTCGAAGGGTGCAACGGGAGCTGCAATAACGGGTTGCCCTTCCCAGGGAATGGCTGCAAAAAAGGCCTCGACAGTCAAGGTCATGGGGGATTCGCTGGTGGAGCTGATCCCGATTGAGGGAGCAACGGCGGGGCGACCGTCCCAAGCCATGGACTCAAAGAAACTTCGCACTGAGGCTTGCAGCCAGAGCTGATTGTGAGCCCCGTGGGAATTAGCAGCGGCAAGGGTACTCATTAGCCTTGCTCCCCGGCCCGCAGCCGCTTCTCAATGTCCCGTGCCGTAGCGCCTTCGTTCATCCAGAAGGCAGCAGCATCAATGCGCTCTTTGCCGCCGAGGAGGAACTTGCAGTAGGTTTCGCCCATGGAGTAGCACTGGATTTCGATGCAGCTGAGCTGCTTGCGCACCATTTCGGTGAAGAAACCGGCAAACAGCCCGGCGTAGAGGTGACAAACGGGCTTACCGACATCGCCTAGAGTGCGGGCTACGGCAGAGTCGAAGAGATTGATGAACATGAAGCCCTGTTTGCGATCGCTCATGTCCACCTCCCAACGACCCCAGCCTTGGGAGATATACGGCCACCACCAGGTTTCTAGCAAAAACATCAGGTTGGCCCGGCGGGAGCTCATACCAAACTCTTTCTCAAACCAGGTCTGAAAGACCAGGGAGTCGTACTTGCCCCACTCCAGACCAATGGAGTACATAATGGCGGCGGAAGATTCGCCAACCTCTTCCTCTAGACCCTCGAGCAACCCGATGATGAAGTCTTCACTGGTAAATACGTTGCGGCAGTCGTTCCAGTCAGTGACGATGCCGTATTCAGGCGTGAATTGAAAGAAGTCCCGCAGTGCATAGTGATTATGCTTATGGGGATGTTTGTTGTGGAGACGGTGGGCTGTCTCGGTGGTCGTGACCATAGGTGTTTAAGCCCTGAAAGACTGTATTCACTGCTAGGTGTAATGTGCCCACCCCCTAGCGGAAGTAACAGGATTCGGGATCATGTTGAAAAAACTTCAACCTTGCGCTAGCTCATGGGTTTAACGGCTGCGCAAGGAGGCTTTTGGGGATGAGGTTGCGATCGCTTCAAAGCGAGCTCCACTCACGACTCAGCCCGTGGCCGAGACCGTTTCTCAAAGGTTAGTAGCGGGGAACCGAACGGTCTACCACGACAGAGTACGCATCAATTCCGCCTGCTAAGTTTTTTAGATTTGTAAAGCCCTGCTGGGCTAGCCAGTAGCACATTTGGGCAGAGCGCATGCCGTGGTGGCACATGACGATAGTCTCTTTGTCGCTATCGAAGCGGCTGTGAATGCTTTCTGACCAATCGGCAAACTCGCTCAGGGGTAGATTTTCAAACCCATCGAGCGCCGCTAGCGCGAGCTCTGAGGGCTCGCGCACATCGATTAGCTGT
>DATNQE010000405.1:0-12243 GCA_036702895.1 Trichocoleus sp.
TCGTGCAGCGGGACGATGGCTCCTGGCTGCTCGATGGGCTGCTGCCAGTGGACGAACTCAAGCGTCTGCTGCTGCGCGAGGAGCTGCCCGAGGAAGAGGGCTACCACACTCTGGCGGGCTTTATCATCAATCACCTGGGCCGTATTCCCACTGCTGGCGACGGCTTTGAGTGGGAGGGAATGCGTTTTGAGATCATGGACATGGATGGCCGCCGCATCGACAAAGTCTTAATGTCCGGCGTTCCCCATGCTAAAAGCTTCTCGGAAGAATCCTTTGATTCGGAGTACTAAATCCTTGACGTTATCCTTTCGGCAGCGGTTCGGTTCATGGGTTGGCCCTTGAGTCGCGCTGGCCGAAGGGAAAGGACTGGTCGATTTGCCAGCGCTGGCCGTCGTGCCGCAGCAGTGTCAGAGCCGGCACCACAAACTGAGCCGTAAAGGGGCGCTGCTCAAACTCAGGCCACGCCTGCCGAAACGCACCCGGCTTGAGATCGCGAAAGGCCACCGTCAGGTGAGGGGCAAAAGGCCGGTTTCGAGAGCGGTCAACAATATTCAGGGTTGTCTCCAGATAATCCCTAAGGGCTGGCTGAAGCACCATCAGTTCAGGGGTTTTTACCACGTTAATAAAAATCACCCTGGGCGGAAAGGCGCTAAAGCCAGCTAGGGTCATGGGGACGGGGGGTTGGGTTTGAGCGAATCCTGCCAACGCCTGCAGCAGCGGCTGGGTCTCTGCACCCCATTCAAAAGGGGGCTGCAGAGTGACGTGAGGAGGCGATCGCAATGCCCCCTGACTCTGGTAGCGATCGCGAAAGTATTCCTTGATTGAGGTTGCTTCTGCCTGCACCTCTGCGGGCGGCAGAAGCGCCACGAAAAAGCGGCTCGCTCTAGGAGATTTTGGGGTGGAAGACAACGGTGCCATAGGCGCTTAGCTAAGCCTTTAGCGTTCAATACTGACGCAGTGCAATGATTTTAAGTTTTGGGCGTTTCCGACTCAACCCTACCCATAACGCAGCCCGCAAAACCCATAATTCATAACGGATACCCGAATTCCCATCTCCCGGAGGACTGTGTCAATGCCCTGGTTTGTCAAAATCGAAAAAGGCGTTGTCAATAAAACCGTCTTTGACCAGCACGTTCCGGCTCACAAGGCCTATGTGCGTCAGCTAATCGAGCAGGGGCATCAAGCTCGCACAGGCTATTGGGCCGAATTTGGCGGTGGTATGCTGTTATTTCAGGCGTCATCGCTACAGGAAGCCAAAGCGATTGTGGAAGCCGATCCACTGATTCGAAATCGGTGCGTAGAATATGAACTCCACGAATGGCGAGTTGTTGTTGAGTGAAGAGAGTGACTAATGGCAGCAGAATCTAGCGACGGCTACAAAGTCATTAGCGACAACCGGCAAGCCCGCTTTGAATACGAAATTCTTGAAACCTTTGAGACGGGGCTAGAGTTGTTGGGCTCAGAAGTAAAGTCCATCCGCCAGGGCAAAGTTAACCTGAAAGACGGGTTTGCCCTCGTTCGCGACGGAGAAGTTTGGCTGCACAACGTTCACATCTCTCCTCACGAGACGACCAACAAGGCCTATAACCACGAGGCTAAGCGCACCCGCAAGCTGTTGATGCGTCGCGATGAAATCCGCAAGCTGATCGGCAAAGTGGAACAGCAGGGGCTCACGCTGGTGCCCCTCAAGATGTACCTTAAGCGCGGCTGGATCAAACTCAACCTGGCGCTGGTGCGCGGTAAGAAGCTCCACGACAAGCGCGAGTCCGTCAAGCGTAAGGAAGCCCAGCGCGAAATCCAGCGGGCCATGAAGCGCTAATGAGTCACAGAACTAGGCAATGGGTTTCCGGCAGCCCGGCAGCAGAGACAGTAATACTTGGCTAAGGATTAGCCCCGCCCAAGGATCTTCGTAACCGGGTTGCCTCAGGAACCCGCCTCTAAGCGCAGGCCATCTACTCTCGCCAAACCCGCTAGCACACAGGCAAGTAGCCCCATCGTCAGAAAGGGGGTTAAAAAACTGCCCAACCCGGCTAACGCTGCGCAAAAGGTCGCCGTGATTGCGCGCATCACGATCACTCGGTCAGGAAGCGACCTGGGGGCGGCCCATTGAACCAGAGTTAACCCGATTAAAAACAGGCTGGCTCCACCGGCCAGCACAACGCGCATGGCAGAGGATAACTCTTCTGCGGCTGCCGCTGCTTCAATCGCAGATTGAATTCCCACCCCCATGGCAACAATGCCTATAAATACCAAAACATGGCTGTAGCCATACACGTAGGAGCGCATCAAGGCTCGGCGGTCGCCCCGTAGGGCTGAGTAGATGACCGAATCATCCGCTCGTTCAAAGTACATCCACCAAAGACTGACTGCGGCGACAAACCCAGCGATCGCAGTTAGGATCTCCTGCTGCTGCCACTGAATGTCAGCCACCCCGGTTGCTACTGCAATAATCGCTTCTCCCAGGACAATAATGACGAATAGCCCAAACCGTTCATCCATGTGGGAAACCTGGCGAGGCACCAAGCGAATCGTGGCATAGGTAATAGGCCCAGTAGTGATTTCAATCAGCAGGGCAACACCCCAAAGAACAAAACGAATTGGGGGCGGCACGGCAATCGATACCAACCAGAGTATTAGCGCAACCAAAAAGCTGAGGGTATAGCGCTTGGTCAACTCCCGTGCTTGAGGAACCAGCCGCCATGCCTGGAAATAGAGGCCAACAATGATCAGCCGCAGCGCTGTGTACACGCTGGCAAAGAGAGCAGACCCTCGGTCCTCTAGCGCCTCGGGCAGCGTTAGCGCCAGCACAATCATGCCAAACATAATGCTCAACATGATGAGGCGATAAAACCCTCGCTCTACGTTGAATTGATCGGCGTAGTAGCTAAAGTCAATCCACAGCCACCAGACAGGAATAAACAGGGCCGCGAAGCTAGCAATGCCGCCCCAATCCAAATGGTCGTGAAGTAGATGGGCGAGCTGGGCGATCGCAACCACAAATACGAGGTCAAAGAAGAGTTCTAGCCAAGTTGCATGGCGATCTCGGTTGACTTCGCTCTCACCGACATAAAGCTGCAGCAGTTGCCGTCGGGGTGGTTCCATTTTGCTCAGTTACTGAACCGCTTTATCCAAGGCGTCGGTGACCTGGTGGTAAATGTCTTCCGACTCCTCGAAGGTGTTGCCGATGCTGGTAATACCTAGCTTGCCGTACTCTGAGAGACAGCCCATCAGGTGAAAGGCTGCGCCCGTGCCGTTAGCAGCGTTAAAGTGCAGCCGCTCCGTAACAATAATGTCCATCAGGTCACTGGGCAGTAGGCCTCGATACGCCTCATTTTGCAGGTTGTCTGAGGCCCGGTAATACTTCGTCTGCCCCTGACGGGTGTAGAAGAGACCGTCTTCAGGGCTGTAGTTACCTTCAGTGAGCAGCTTGAGCGCCATGAAGGGGTGGGTAGTGCCGCCTTTGCGCAGGTTAATTTCAATGGCGTAGAGCTTCCAGAGTTCGGGGCTGCCGGGCGGTTGGCGCACCGCGATAAAGTCCACGCCGTAGCGCTCTAGCGCTCCTTTGGCCGCTAGCTCCTCGCCGACCAAACGGCCCATCTCCTGAATCTGGAGGCGATAGTCAGCATCTGCCGGAAATGAGCAGCCTAAGAAGATTTGGCCGTCTGGCCCACCCAAAATTTGATCGTGGGTTGAGAGCATTTCCACCTTACCAAAGGGCGTAATGCGCCCCTGAGCGCTGGGGGAGCGTTTTTCATCGCCCTCAATAAAGGCCTCTGCGATCGCACCCAGGTCCCGAATCTTGTTGTAAAAGCCCTCCCAGGTTTCGGTCGCGCACTGAAACCGCAGCTCCGGCAGCAGCGAGCGAATGGCGGTGATGCGCTCGCGGTGGCTGGCCGCGCCGGGGGCAATGTTGGTGTGCGATCGCAAGTCCAGCAGGGCGTTGCCCTCCCCCGAAAACCCTTCGTTGAGCTTAATCACCATGCGCTTAAGATCGGGCTGGCGCTCCCAAACCTCAGAAACCGCCTGAGCCAGGTCCTCCTGGGTCCACACCAGCTCGCTGCCATCGGGGTGCGGAATGCCGCAGGCGGCAAAGATTTCGCGGCTGCCGCTCTTGGTGCCCCAGTAGAGCAAGTCCGGATCGAGCGCCAGCAGAGGAATATCTAACGCCAGCGACAGCTGCCGCTCCCAATCCGTAGAGTTGTAGCAGATCATATAAGCCTGCTCTGGATTGAGGCTCTTGCGGATTTTTTCGAGCAGTCGGGGCCGCTCCAGCAGCTTTTGGCTCAGCGGCTTTTTGGATGCGTCGTAGGTAGCAAACAAATCCAGCCGGTTGCGAGCGTGGGAGCTGGGAATTCCCGGTAGCAGCTCCAGGTAATAGTCCACAATGCTAGGGTGAATCGGCTGAGAGGTTACGTAGGCCAGGCGCGTGTTGGGGTTGCGCAGGCGAATCAGGGAAAACAGCAGCCGCTCTTCGTAGTAGTGAACCCCCGCAATCTTCTGCAGCTCCTCCTGGTCCATGCTGAGGGACGGCACCACCAAAACTTGTCGCTCCTGGGCGTCAAACTCATCGGCCGGCAGCCATCGCTGCTGCAGCTTCGCCTGGAGCTGCCTAAAGCGAGACGCTTGCTCCGGATCAGAGCCCATGTCAGAACCCATGTCAGGGCGATGAGGTGCGTTGGTAATCATGGGCCCCAGAGCCTACCTTCTCAGAAATGCTGTCCAAGCTGCTCTGCAGGTAGGGTAACCGACAGGCCACTATGGATTCGTATGGATTCGAGTATAGGCGAAGCCTTGGCCTGCTAGCGGGCTTGCGTCAATTTACGGTTAACAACTCGTCACAAAAAATAAAAGGAAGGAACTTAAAGTTCCTTCCTTACCGATGCAAGACACACCCTTCGCAATGGGAGAAAGCCAGTGAAAACAGTTGATTAGACGATGCTAGGTCAATCCTGCCAGGCCAATCCTATTTACTGAGCGAAGCCCTAGCAGAAATTAGCTTGAGCAATTTAGCGATCGCCCTGTTAGTGATCGCCCTGGGCCAGCTGGGGCTGAAGATACTCAACCATCTGGTCAATGCCCCGCTGAATGCGGCGGGTCACCGTCATGGGGCTAACCCCAATTTTTTCGGCCACTTCTTTGCGCGACAGGCCGTTGAAGAACACAAACTCAATCGCAGCGCGAGTCTTGTCTTCTAGCTGGTTGAGCGCTCGCTGGAGCTGCTGGCGATCTTCCTCAAGCAGCTGGAGCAGCTGATAGTGGGTATCTGGCAGAGTATCGCCCAGGGTAATCGAGGAATCCACCTGCTGGCTAACCGTGGCATCGAGGCTAAGCGGCAGGCGATTTTTGTGGGCCATTTTCACTTCTCGCCACTCGTCAACCGCTACCCCCAGTCTCAAAGCCACTTCCAGGTCGTTAGGAGTGCGGCCCAGTTCCCGAGTTAGTTCGCTCTGCGCTTTTTGAGCTTCCTTCTGCAGATCCTGCCAGCGGCGGGGAATTTTAACGGCGGTGCCCCGGTCCCGCAGAAAGTGCAGCATTTCGCCTCGAATGTAGGGCACAGCAAAGGAGCTAAAAGCGCAGCCCTGGCCCGGATTAAAGCGCTCAATAGCGCGAATTAATCCAATAAACCCAATCTGCTCAAGATCCTCGTAGGGCTCAGAACATTGATGGCTAATCCGGTGGGCAATCTTGCGTACTAAACCCGCATTTAACCGCACCAGCTTGTTGCGCAGCTGAACAGACGGATTTTGCTTGTACTCCATCAGGAGTTCCATGCCACGGGAGCGAAGGGCGGAGGTTTGAGTAGCCATATCTGCGTGTCCTTGCGAGTGCCAGTTCCATCCGAACTGTGTCTATTCTCGGAAGACGAGCCCTTCGGCACCATCGTCGATTCACGGTATTGCTGGGTTCTACTCCTAAAGGCGTACGTGGATACACGGGCAGGCTGAAGTAGTGCGGTGGAGCAAGGTTTTACCCTAAATGATGGAATTTGCAGAAATACTGGTGGGGGCGGCTCAAAGCTTTGCTATACCTAGAATTTCCTAAGGTTGAGAGGCCCTCTCGCAGCAGCAGATCGTAGAGAGAACAGGCACGGTAAGCTAGAGGCATCAGTAACAGAATCGCAACATTCGCTTACGATCTTTGCTGTGTCTTATCCGTTTGTAACGATTATCTAAGTACCTCTGCTGGCAGTATTGAGGGTGACCAACAGCCAGTGGGCCTCCCTCAGTGCGTTACTAGACTGACTTGTCCTGTGCCCCAACTCCATGACTCTCAAAGCGGTTTTGCTAGATTTCAACGGTATTGTCATCAACGATGAGGGACTGCATAAGTACCTGATTGAGCAGCTGCTGGTGGAGGAAAATCTGCGGCCCGACCCAGTGGAGTACAGCCTGGTCTGCCTGGGTCGTAGCGATCGCGCCTGCGTTGCGGATCTGCTGAGTCGTCGGGGCCGCGTGGTGACCGAGGCCTATTTAGACAAGCTGCTAGAGCGCAAGATGGCAAACTACCTGAGCGAGATGGGTGCTCTCGAACGGCTGCCTCTCTACCCCGGCTTAGACGATCTAATCTTCAAAATTCGCGGTGCCCAGCTCAAGCTGGCAGTGGTTTCGGGAGCCCGCAGAGGAGAAATCGAATGGGTGCTCTCCCAATCTCGACTAAGAGATACGGTCTCCGTCATTGTCTCCTGCGATGATGTCCCCATTGAAGCCAGCAAGCCTGCTCCTGATGGGTATCTGATGGCGGTTGAGCAGCTCAACCAGGTGTTTCCAGACCTCTATCTGAAGCCGGCTGAATGTTTAGCCATTGAAGATTCCTTTGCCGGGATTACGGCCGCTAAGCAGGCAGGGGTGCCCGTTGTCGGTGTGGCCCACACCTACCCCTATCAAATGATCCATCGGCGGGCTACCTGGGCGGTAGACTACCTGACAGAAATCGATTTAGACTGGCTGCGCCGCTGGTACGAACCGGCTTCTAAGCCTGTTAACAGCCAAAGTTAGGAGCAGGCCGTGAATTCGCTTCCCATCATTGATTTCGAGTCTTTTCGGCAAAACCAGATCAGCAGCTCATTGACTCGGCAGCAGATAGCCGACCAAATTGCTACGGCCTGCGAGTCAATAGGATTTTTCTACCTCGCCCAGCACGGCATTGCGCCCGGTTTGATTGAAGCGGCCTTTGAGCAGTCGGTGCAGTTTTTTCAACTGCCGTCTGAGGTTAAGAGCGCCCTTGCCTGGACCCACACAGAGAGCAACCTGGGCTACGTTGCGGTGGGCCGAGAAAGCCTTAATCCGGGGAAAACCGTGGATGTGAAAGAGGCGTTTAACATAGGCTCAGATGAGAACCCGCTCAACCCCAATCGCTGGCCTGACATACCCACGTTTCGACCCGCTCTTAAAGCGTTTTACCAAGCCGCTAATGAACTTGCGTGGGACGTTTTGCGGGCCTTTGCGCTGGGGCTGGGGCTACCAGAAGATTTTTTTGTTCAGTTCCATCGGCAGCCCATCCACACCCTGCGCCTGCTGCACTACCCGCCCCATCTAGGTGCGCCTGAGAATAAACCCGCTAACGCGATTCGGGCTGGGGAGCACTCAGATTACGGCAGTGTAACCCTGCTGTTTCAGGATCAGCGCGGCGGGCTAGAGGTGAAAACGCCCGCAGGTCGTTGGGTGGCAGCGGTACCCATGCCTGGCACTGTATTGGTCAATATCGGAGACTTGATGCAGCGCTGGACGTGCGATCGCTTTCGCTCTACTCCCCACCGGGTTGTCCTGCCGCAGGGGGATGCTGCGGGGCAGTCTCGATACTCTATGGCCCTGTTTTGCGATCCTGATCCCGATACTGTGGTCACGGCCTTACCCACAGCTGCCCAGGGGCTGGGCACGGTTCACTACAGCCCTATTACCGCTGGGGACTACCTGAAAGAGCGGCTGCGGGCTACCTACTGAATTTTTCACTGCTAGATCTACCTATCAGAAGCTGCGGTATTAACCCGCAGGCTGAGATTGCTTCGCGTCTAGCGATTCTCTAGCGGTTGATAGATGGGCAGGGTTTGTGGCTGAAGTTACTTTGAGCGCAAGGAGTTGACGCGCTGCCCAAGCTGTTCAAGCAGGTCTTTAAGCCTTTTTGAGCAGCCATCTTTTTGTGCAAGAAGTCCCTCAGCGGGCGCTTCTTTAAACAGACACCTAGGGTGGTGCTGACTCTACGCAGTTTTAAATGCAGTATTCAAAAGGCAAAGTATGGCTTACACCAACGCAGTCAACAACCCCGACACTGCCCTTGAAATGTTTCGGCAGCTAGGCACCGATGATCAGCTTGCCTGGCTTTGGTTTGTGTATGAGCAAATGGGCGAATCCGTAACCCCCGCTGCGCCCGGTTCGGCCTCTTCTGAAATTGTTAGCGGCCTGTTTGAGCAGGTGAAGCAGCAGCCCCATGAAGAGCAGCTCAACACGATGCGCGCGATCGCAAACTGCGATGGCGGCAACCTGATCAGCCGTGAGTACGGCTCCCTAAGCGCCAACAGCAAGCTGGCCTTCTGGTACCTCCTCTCCTGCGGCATGGATGAAGGCACCATCATCCCCATGCCCGACGAGTATGAAATGGCCGACGCTGGGGAAGACCTGCTGGCTGCGCTAGAAACGATGGATTTTGAGCAGCAGATCCGCATTCTGCGCGACGCCGTTGCCGCAATGGGTGCTGAGCCTGCATCTGGCAGCAGCATCTAATTAGCCTGCCATAAGCGATTCCTTCAAAAGTTGCCCCCAGCACTGCCCTCAGTGGCGCTGCTGGGGGCGGTCTGCATTTTCAGTAAGCAAGCCTCCAAGCCTCATCCCCTCAACGCTAAGGCTCACTTCACCACCAGCCGCCAACAAGCCCGCTCGCCTCTTACAATGAATCTGAATTCGCCCGTAGGAAAGCCCTCAGCAATGAATCGATCGGCAGGACTGCTCCTGATTGCCCTGGTTCAGCTATTTATCAGCGGCCTGTCTCTGGTCAGCGGCGTTGTGCTGATCCTGCTGCTGGCTGGGCAGATTGAGCTCTTTTCGGCTGATCTCACCCGGCTTTCTCCGTTCTTTAAGGCGCTGGTGGTCTCTGGCTTCTTGATCAGCTTGGTGGGGGTAGTTTCTTCTATTGGACTCTGGCTGCTCAAACCCTGGGCCTGGGTGGGGTCGCTCGTATTTCAAAGTTTGTGTCTATTAAATAATGGGCTGGCTGTCTTGGCAGGGCAAGCGCCCTCTTTCGGCGTGTACTTCTCTGCAACCTTGTGCACCGCCATGATTGCCGCTCTTTGCCTGCCCACTATTCGCCCTACCTGGCCGGGCCAGCAGCCAGAAGTCTCGTAGCACCCGCACTCTGGCTTTGGGCCAGCTGGGTTGCCGCAGGGGCAATAAAACTTATCTGAAGGAATCCCACGGCGCCCTGACTTGAGAGGGACAATCGTCATCAGCGCCCTAGGTATTAGTAGGCCGGTGGCGTTCAGCTGCCCAAGATTCAACAGTTGGGATCAAACTGTTGAGCTCACTACGGCGCAAAACCTAAGAACAGGCTTAAATCTGACCAGTCGGGTAAGGAAAGTACCTATGGACCAGTACAAGATGATTATTGGCGGCGAGGAAGTCAATGCCGTCAGCAGCGAGTGGGACACGGTGATCAATCCTGCCACCGAAGAGGCTTTTGCCGAAGTGCCTAGCGCTGATTATGCCGATGTGGAAAAGGCGGTCGCGGCGGCCAAGGCGGCGTTTCCGGGCTGGTCGAAGATGACTCCCGGCGAGCGCAGCACTCTGATGTTTAAGCTGGCTGATGCCCTAGAGGCCAAGAGCGATCTGCTGGTGCAAATGGAGTGTCAGAATGCAGGCAAGCCGACGAAGCTGGCGGCCAACAGCGACATTCCCTTTGCCCTCGACAATCTGAGATTTTTTGCCGGGCAGGCCCGCAGTATTGAGGGCACCTCATCCAAGGAGTATGTGGGCGGCTATACCTCGGTGATTCGCCGGGAGGCCGTTGGGGTGGTGGCCTCGATCACGCCGTGGAACTACCCCTTCATGATGGCGATCTGGAAAATTGGGCCTGCGATCGCAGCGGGCAACACCGTCGTCATTAAACCCGCTCCCCAGACTCCGCTGACCACCCTCATCCTGGCCCAGACAGCGCTGGAAGTGGGCTTCCCCGCTGGCGTCATCAATGTCATTACCGGCGGTGGCCCCGGTGTGGGTGAGCCCCTGGTGACCAACCCGGCGGTGCGGATGATTTCATTCACAGGCTCCACCCGCACCGGCAAGCGGATTATGGAGCTGGCGGCCCAGAAAATGGCGCGAGTTCATATGGAGCTGGGCGGCAAAGCGCCTTTTGTAGTGTTTGAAGATGCCGATGTAGAAGCTGCTGCCCACGGCGCTATTGTCGGCGGCTACATGAACACCGGGCAGGACTGCACCGCCGCTACCCGCATGATTGTGCACCGCTCCCAGTATGAGAAGTTTATTGACCTCTATACCTCTTTAGCCGCTAAGGTGCGCGTCGGCGATCCCTTTGCGGAGACCACCGACATGGGGCCGCTGATCTCCCAGGTGCAGCAGGAGAGGGTAGCAGGCTTTGCCCAGCGAGCCAAAGACGCTGGCATCAAAGTCGCGCTCGATGGCGGCACTCCCGACGGCAAAGGTTTCTTCTTTACGCCTACCATCTTCCGCGATGCGCCGCTTGATAGCGAGCTGATGCAGCAGGAGGTCTTTGGCCCGGTAACGGCAGTGGTACCGTTTGACACTGAGGAGGAGGCACTTGCGATCGCAAACGGCACGCCCTACGGTCTAGCTGCCTCGGTATGGACTAAAGACATGGCCCGCGCCTTCCGCACGACGGTTGCGATTGAGGCGGGCACCGTCTGGGTCAACGATCACCTGCCTATCGCCTCTGAAATGCCCCACGGCGGCTTTAAGGAGTCGGGCTTTGGCAAGGACATGTCGCGCTACGCCGTTGAGGAATATACCATCGCTAAGCACATCATGTTTGAGCTAGAGGGCGAGGTGAAGAAGGCCTGGCACGCTGCCGTTTTCTACGACCCCGAGTAAACTCCCTTCCAGGCTCTGGTCTGAACACCAGGATTGATAGGGGTAGACGGATTGATGAGGCGCGGGGTGCAGGGGCGCAGTCCCCACACCCCCAGTCCTCTCAAACGGCCTAATTAACTCGGCGCAGGCTATACACAAAACATGGGAAAACTTGCGGTTCGGCTGGTAGATGTTGTCAAGAACTACGGCCCCGTACAGGCGGCAAAAAACACCAGCCTGGGAATTCCAGAGGGCGAATTTTTTACCCTGCTGGGGGCTTCTGGCTCGGGCAAAACGAGTCTGCTGCGGCTGATCGGCGGCTTTGAAACTGCAGACAGCGGCCAGATCTGGATTGGCGATCAGGACGTGACAGCTCTGCCCGCCCACCAGCGCAACGTCCACACCGTCTTTCAGGACTACGCCCTGTTTCCCCACTTGAGCGTGTTTGAGAATGTCGGCTTTTCCCTGCGGGTGCAGAAACGGCCCGAGCCCGAAATCCAACAGCGGGTGCAGGAAGCGCTGGATCTGGTACAGCTCGGCGCTTACGGCGATCGCAAAATGGCGCAGCTCTCCGGCGGCCAAAAGCAGCGCATCGCCCTAGCGCGGGCCGTGGTAGATCGCCCCGACGTGCTGCTGCTCGATGAACCCCTCTCGGCCCTGGATGCGCAAATTCGATTGGAGTTGCGATCGCAGCTCAAGCAGCTCCAGCGCCAAACTGGCATCACCTTCATCTACGTCACCCACGACCAGGAAGAAGCCCTCGCCCTCTCCGACCGCATCGCCGTGATGCGCTCCGGCGAACTGCTTCAGGTCGGCACCCCCCTCGACATCTACGACTATCCGGCAGACCTGTACGTCGCTGAATTTATCGGCCGCGCCAACTTCCTCGGCGGCACCTTAATCGACACCAACGGCACTCGCGGCAAAGTCCAGATCGGTGACCAGTTTCTTGAGGGCACCGTTGTTGGCAAAATTGCGCCGCAATCCCCCGTTCGCCTCATGGTGCGCCCCGAAAACATTACCCTGCTTTCGGAGCCGCTGTCCGCCAGCTTTCCCGCCAAAATTCTCCAGAGTCAGTACTTGGGCTACGCCACCAGCTACCTGTTGGAGTCAGCCGGCGATCAAAGCTCTGACATCAAGAGCCAACCCTCTCTACACGCTCTAGAACTGTGGCGGCGAGGTGCTCTCCCCCAACCACAAGGCGCTGCTG